>JAZLIM010000163.1:0-3777 GCA_045617385.1 Treponema sp. | reverse complement strand
GATTATGAAGCGGCACGTGAAGCCATAAAGGAATTCGGTCTTGAGTCTCTTTCCGAAAAATCGGTTCAGGAAATTTCGGGCGGAGAATTCCAGAAAGTGCGCCTGGCAAGAAGTTTTGCTCAAGGTTCCCGTTTCCTCATTCTTGATGAACCTCTTTCTTCCCTGGATTTTGTAGCTTCTGAAAAACTCATGGGGCTCCTTAAAGAAAAATGCCGGGAACATAACAAGGCAGTAATCGTTTCCATTCACGACATAAACACAGCAGCCCGTTTTGCCGACAGAATGATTCTTCTTGGAAAAGCCGTAAAAGTTTTTGGAGAAACCGGGAACAAAACGGAGCAGCTCTGCTATACGGGCACCGTGCAGGAAGTTCTGACTTCTGAAAATCTTTCAAAGGTTTATGGCTCTCCGGTAAAAGTTTTCATGCACCCTGAAACAGGTATTCCACAGATATAGATTTTGTCTATAACTACTCATAAAAACATTCGAATAGTAAATACCCCTTTTTTTTGCTATTCTTGCACCATGAGCAAAACAATTTTTTCTATGGAAGTATTTCCACCAAAAAAAGACGGGAATATTGAAACTGTATACCGCACTCTGGATGAACTTAAGGAACTTAAGCCTGATTTTATTTCTGTAACTTACGGGGCGGGCGGTTCTTCAAACTGCGAAAACACACTGAATATTGCACGCCGTATCAATGATGTATGCGGAACAGACAGCGTTGTGCATCTTCCTGCAATCAACATGACAAAAGATCAGGTTTCTTCAGTTCTTGAACAGTTCAAGTCAGCAGGCGTAAAGAATATTCTTGCTCTCCGCGGTGACCGTGTAGAAGGAGTTCAGCCGGGCGGCGACTTCAACCAGGCCGACCAGCTTATCCGTTTTGTTCGTGAATGGGACAAAGACAATCAGTTTAAAATCTTTGGAGCCTGTTATCCGGAACTTCATCCTGAATCAAAAGATATCTTCCAGGATGTCCGTGCCCTTAAGAGCAAGGAAGATTCCGGCGCCACCCATTTTTTAAGCCAGCTTTTTTTTGACAACGAAAAATTCTACCGCTTTGTGGAACGTGCCCGTCTTGCAGGCGTTAAGTCTCCGCTTGAAGCGGGCATTATGCCTGTAACAAACAAGAAGGGAATTGAACGTATGGTTGCCCTTACAAATGCGGAACTTCCTAAAAAGTTCACCCGCATGATGGACCGTTTCGGTGACTCGCCGGAAGCTATCCGCGATGCAGGTATTGCCTACGCCATAGACCAGATTGTTGATCTTGTTACAAACGGAGTAGAAGGAATTCACCTTTATACAATGAACAATCCGTATATTGCAAAGAAGATCAACGAAGCGGTAAGAAGTCTTTTTGACGTGTAGGGGGGAGTCCCCCCCTCGCGCGCACTTCGTTGCGCGCTACCCCCTCTCCTAGGGGGACGGTGTTGCCACCTTTCCCCCTAAGACCCCCTGTATGCACATGAACCGTTTTTATAAGAAAGAAGCACAAGATGTAACCTCCTCAAAAAAAGAAGTAATCCGGTATCTTGGTTACAGGGCATTTCACCAGCCAGACGAAAATATGAGTAATCTTATAGACTCATGTATGGCCGAAATGCAGAAAGTTCTGCGACCCAACCTGGTCTACGATGAATTCGATCTTTCTGTTGAAGGAAAAATCCTCCGGGTAGGGGATGCAAAAATAGTTTCGGAAAAACTTGCAAAGAATCTTTCCGGCTGCAGCCGTGTGATTATGTTCGGTGCCACAATCGGGAGCCAGGTGGATAAACTGATCCGCGTGTCAGCAGTAACCGATCCTGTAAAGGCAGTGATCTTTCAGGCATGTGGTGCAATGTTTGTTGAAGAATTCGTAAATGAATTCAACCGCAGAATAGAAGAAGAAAAGGCCAGTGAAGGCATAACTTTATGCAAACGTTTCAGCCCGGGCTACGGAGATCTTTCTCTGGAAACCCAGAAACTGTTCTTCAACTTTCTGAACTGCAGTAAAATAGGTCTTACACTTATGGACACTCTCATAATGGCTCCCGAAAAAAGCGTGACAGCTTTTATCGGTCTGAAAAAATAAAGGATGCTTGTATGAAAAAATTGAACGATCTGCTTGGAAAACGATTTCTTTTTCTGGATGGCGGTACTGGAACAGTGCTTCAGGCCCAGGGGCTTAAACCCGGCGAATTCCCTGAAAGATGGAATATTGAACACCCTGAAAATATTGTGGCCCTTCATTACAATTATTATGCAAGCGGTTCAAATATTGTCTGTACAAATACATTCGGTACATACGAAGGAAAATTTACTTCCGAAGAACTCAAGGCCATTATTCCTGCTGCAGTAAAGAATGCGGATAAAGCCCGCAAAAACTTTCTGAAAACTCTTTCACCGGAAGAAGCCGAAGAACACCCGTGTTTTGTTGCTCTTGATATGGGCCCTTGCGGAAAACTTCTTAAGCCTATGGGCGATCTTGATTTTGAAGATGCCGTAACTCTTTTTAAAAAGACTGCACGCATAGGACTTTCCTGCAAAGGCGTAGACCTGGTGGTTATTGAAACCATGAATGATGTCTACGAAAGCAAGGCTGCAGTAATTGCCGTAAAAGAAGAAATGGAAGCCCTTGGAAAAAAGCTTCCGGTTTTTGTTACAAACGTTTATGACAAATCTTCAAGACTTCTTACCGGGTCTACACCGGAAGTTATGGTTTCTGTTCTGGAAGGACTTGGAGTTTCCGCTCTTGGACTGAACTGCGGACTTGGCCCTGCAGACCTTACTGACGCAGTTACCCGCCTTATTAATAATGCAAGCGTTCCTGTAATCATTAAGCCTAATGCAGGCCTTCCCGAAGTTGTGGGCGGAAAAACAGTCTTCAACGTAGGACCAAATGCCTTTACCCGCCAGATGGTAAAATTTGCAAAAGAAGGGGCTTTGATTTTCGGAGGATGCTGCGGTACTACACCGGCCCATATTTCAAAACTTTCTTCCGAAATCATAAAGCTTTCTCCTGTTCCTCTTTCAGAAAAAAACAATACAGTCATTTCGTCTTATACAAAATCGGTTGATATCAGAATCGGGTCAAAACCTGTAATAATCGGGGAACGAATCAATCCGACAGGCAAGAAAAAGTTCAAGGAAGCCATCCGTAACAATGACATTCCTTATATCATCCAGCAGGGACTTGAACAGATAAGCGCCGGAAGTCATGTTCTTGATGTAAACGTGGGGCTTCCTGAAATTAACGAAAAAGAAATGATGGTCCGGGTAATGACTGAACTTCAGAGCGTTTCAGATATTCCGCTCCAGCTGGACACTTCTTCTCCGGAAGTAATGGAAGCCGCCCTCCGCCGCTATAACGGCAAGGCCCTGGTGAACTCTGTAAACGGCAAGAAAGAAGTAATGGATGCCGTGTTCCCCCTTGTAAAAAAGTACGGCGGAGTTGTAGTTGCCCTTACTCTTGATGAAGGCGGAATTCCCACTACCAGTGAAGGCCGCATGAAGATCGTAAAAAAAATCCTGAAGCGGGCCGAACATTTTGGAATTGCAAAGAAGAATATCCTTATAGACGCCCTTACCATGTCTGTAAGTTCCGACACCAATGCAGCCCTTGCCACACTCGAAACGGTAAAGCAGGTAACGGCTATGGGCATCGGAACGGTTCTTGGAGTTTCAAATATTTCCTTCGGGCTTCCAAACCGCGAATTCGTTACAGGAGCATTCTTTACCCTGGCCATGGAAAACGGACTTACTTCTGCAATCATAAATCCACTGGCCCTT
>JAZLIM010000162.1:0-2265 GCA_045617385.1 Treponema sp. | reverse complement strand
AGGGAAAACCAGGCTCTGCAGGTCGGAAAGCACCTGAACCACATTCTGGCGGTTCGGAAAGTTTTCTGTTTCGCTTCTGTTGATGAGTCCGTAAGTGTCGTAGGAATCAAGGATTCCGTTAATAAGTCCGTCAATATTCATGTTGTTAGGATAGCATAAAAATGCGGCTTGTGCATCCAGCCGATTAATTCAGAACGAGATCCCCGTCTTTAATCCAATTCAGTTCTCTGAGGAGGAGGCCGAAGGCCCAGGAAAGGAGGGCTGGGAGGACAAAGCATACAAGAATAAGGCCGGTCCATTCCATAACGCCAGGCTGAATTGCTGTAGCTCCGTGAGTAACTGCAACGGCGCTTGGTTCGTACCATCCTGTGATTACGCCGATCTGTCCTACAAGGCCGCAGGTTCCCATTCCCGAACTTACGGCAGCGCCGTTCATTTCAAGCTTAAAGAGGCAGGTTGCAATCGGGCCTGTAATCATTGAGGCAAGAATTGGAGGAAGCCAGACTTTCGGGTTCTTGATGATATTCGGCATTTGAAGCATGGAAGTTCCAAGTCCCTGCGAAAGGATTCCGCCCCAGCGGTTTTCACGGAACGAAAGAACTGCGAATCCTACCATCTGGGCACAGCAGCCTGCAACGGCGGCACCGCCTGCAAGACCTGTAAGCCCGAAAGCGGCACAGATTGCAGCAGAAGAAATTGGAAGGGTCAGGGCAATTCCGATTATTACTGAAACAAGAATTCCCATCCAGAACGGATGAAGCTTTGTTGCCCATACAACAAGGCGGCCAACAGAACTTGCAGCCATACCGATGTATTTTGCAGTAAGAACTGTAAGAAGAGCTCCCACCAGAATTGTAACTGCCGGTGTAACGATGATATCAACCTTTGTTTTTTTGCTAACAAGGTTTCCCATTTCGGCACTGATGATTGCAATAACCAGAACTGCCAGAGGGCCTCCGGCTCCGCCTGTTACGTTGGCGGCAGCACCCACGGCCACCAGAGAAAGCAGAACCAGGAGAGGAAGCTGCATTGCGAATCCGATTCCTACAGCCATGGCAGCACCTACAACGTGGCCTTCTGTAGCAAAGTTTCCGGCATCAACAAGAAACTGGAAAACTGCATTCTGGTTCAGGCGAAGAAGCTGCTGTCCCAGTGTTTTGATGATTGTTCCGATCAGCAGGGAAGCAAAAAGCCCCTGTGCCATTCCGCTCATAGCGTCAATAAGGTAGCGCTTAACGTATTTGTTCATACGAACTCCTTTGATGAGAAAAAATAAATGTTGCGTAAAAAAGCTGATCTTTTTTACTGTAAATAAATTGGGATAAAAAGAAGATGTGTATTAAAGAAGCGCCGTGGCGTCATCTGTAAGGCTGGTTCTATGAACTCGGGCACGTTTACATCTGATGACGCCATATTAACGGAATATCGGATTTTAGTAAATAAAACTTAGTTACCCATTCCAATGCCAGTGTTCTGGCCTGCGTATCTTGCAGAGTCTGTTGTTTCTACAGTCTGATCTGCGTTTACACAAGTGTTGCTGCAGCTTACTGCACCCAGAGCCAGCATAAGTCCCAGAAGGATTGAAGCGATGATTTTTCTCATAAGTTTCTCCTTAAACTTTTTTGAATATAGTTGTCCCATATTAAAATCATTTTTCTTTTAAAACAAAGGCGTTTCACGCAAATTTTTAATAAAGTGTAGTATAATTAACCATCGGAGGAGTAGAAAGAGTTTATGGCTTTGTATGCAATCGGCCAGACAATCAGGGAATACCGCAAAAGACGCAAAATCTCCCAGGATTCACTCTGTTATGGTCTGTGCGACATTACAACACTTTCCCGTATCGAAAGGGGTGTGCAGAACCCTTCCAAAAAAGTTGCCGAAGCACTTCTCCAGCGCCTTGGTCTTGAAAAAGAACTCTTCAATATCCAGGTTTCTACTACCGACATTACCCGTGCAAACATAGAACGCCTCATTTCCGACAAACTTGCAAAGCAGGATACAAACATCTCAGAGCTTCTGGCCCAGTACCGCGGTGCCGGTTCCGAAATGAGTAACCTGGAACGCCAGTACTACGAATTTGTAAGCACTTTCAGTGTTTCTGAAGAAACCGGAGAAAGCGGGGAAACTGAAAAACGCCTTGTTGAAGCCTTAAGGCTTTCAATTCCCGACTTTGACGAATCCTTCAGCATAGAAAACCACTATTTTTCAGTTACCGAGCTCCTCATCCTGAATGCCCTGGCTATAGAAAAACGCAAAACCGAT
>JAZLIM010000161.1:0-24237 GCA_045617385.1 Treponema sp. | reverse complement strand
TGGCAAAAAAATAAAGCTTCTTCGAGGGAAGGAAAAAAGTTCCATTCTGTTTCTGAAAGTCCAAAGTCACTTCGGGTTTTAGAATTTCTGTCTATGACAATGTTTATGCGGTTTGGAAGCGGGGCGGGAAAAGTTTTGTAGGTGTTGTAACCCATGATGATTATATTTCCCGTTGTAAGTTTTTTGAAAAGCGCCATGTCATCCGCACACTGTTTCCGGATGTTTTCAGGAAGATCTGTACGGATGCGGTTATCAGGAGTGCGCCAGGGAAGTGAGCCGTCTTTCATGCCCATTTCCCCGTTGCGTCCTGTGGCGTATAAAGCGTGAATCATTTATTTAAGGTTTGCTTCAATAAATTTCAGCTTCAGGTCTTTGAGTCCTTCTGTTACAGAAACTTTGTAAACGTGAGGATTCAGAATACGTTTATATGAAGGGTCCAGTGCTGCAAGGTCTTTTTCCATGTTCTGGCGTGCAATGATAAGCTGTTCTTTTTCCGGAAGACGAGGCAGAACTCTTTCCCCTTTTGAAAGGCGTTTTTTAAGAAGAGGTTCAACCTTTGCAGGTTTTGCAACGAAAGAACGGTAGTCTACCATTGTGTGGAAGAAGCGGCTTTCTTTTCCTTCTTCAACAGTTTCGTTTTCAAGGGAAAGAATATCGGCAATAGCCATACCGTTTTCATCGTAAAGGCGGAAAGAGTTTTTGATTCCTGGGTTTGTTGTTTTTGCAGGATTATCACTGAACTTCATTGCAGGTTCAAGCTTGTCCGATGCAGCATCGTGACGGGCTGCCAGTTTGTAAACGCCTGTGAATGAAGATTCGTTTCCGCCTGTTACCATGTGAGTACCAACACCCCATGAATCAATTGGTGCGCCACCTGCAACAAGAGTTGTAATGATTTCTTCTGTAAGTTCATTGGAAACACAGATTTTTGCCTGAGGGTATCCGGCGCGGTCCAGTTCTTTACGAACTTCGCGGGTAAGGTAGGAAATGTCGCCTGAGTCCAGACGAACACCGAATCCGTATCCTTTTTTTACAAGTTCGCCGCCGGCGATTATTGCGTTCTTGATACCGCTCTTAAGTGTGTCGTATGTGTCGATAAGGAACACTGCGTTCTGAGGGTAAATCTTTGCGTAAGCACGGAAAGCATCCAGTTCTGAAGGATGGCTCATAATCCATGAGTGTGCCATTGTTCCCATTACAGGAATACCGTAGAGTTTTCCAGCCAGTGTGTTTGAAGTTCCTGCAGCTCCACCAATGTAAGCTGCGCGGGTTGCGCTCATAGCTCCGTCAGGTCCCTGTGCACGGCGAAGACCGAATTCCATAATCGGGGTCTTTTTGCTTGCAAGCCAGATGCGTGCTGTTTTTGTTGCAATAAGGCTCTGGAAGTTTATGTGATTCAGAAGCATGCCTTCGATAATCTGAGCCTGAATGAGAGGGGCGTGGATGCGTACAAGTGGTTCCTGCGGGAAAATCACTTTTCCTTCGTCCATCATGTAAACGTCGCCTGTGAAGCGGAAATCCTTCAGGTAGTCAAGGAAGCCCTGCTCAAACATGTTGAGTCCCGAAAGATATGCAATGTCTTCTTCAGAAAAACGGAAGGAAGTAAGTACATCAAGGAAAGTTTCCACGCCGGCAAGAACTGAAAATCCGCCATCGAAAGGATTCTTTCTGAAGAACATATCAAATACTACTTCATGGTCCATGTTCTGTTTCCAGTAACCATGTGCCATTGTAAGTTCATAAAAATCTGTAAAAAGTGCTGAATTGATTGTGCTGTTTTCTATTACTTCGCTCATGATTCCATTTTACTGAAAAGCAGAATCATGAGCAAATGAGAGAATTTTACTGGAGAAAAAGACTTTATTTCAGAAAATCATCCGGGCTGACTTCTTTTTCTACAGGAGCCGGATGAGGGCGTTTACAGTATTTGAAGGTAAAGCGGGCGCCTGCATAACGTCCAATAAAACGGCTGGCTTGAGCCTTGAACTTCCATTTGAATGCGTAGATGGCAGTGAGTTTCCCTTTTCGTGCCTTTTTAAGACAATGGGCTACAACTTTATCTGCAGGAAGTCCATGGCGGACTTTTTCGCGTACTCCGCCGGAAGCAACATTTGCAAACTCAGTAGAAACAGGTCCCGGACAGAGAGCACAGACCTTGATTCCTTTGTCTTTAAGCTCAGCTGCAAGGGCAACAGAAAAACTCAATACGTAGGATTTTGTTGCTCCGTATACAGCAAAGTCTCCAAGTGGAAGGAATGATGCAAGACTTGCTGTGTTTATGATAAGCGAACCTTTCTTCATGAATGGAAGACATACGCCTGTAAGTCCAACAAGACTTGTACAGTTCAAGTCTGTCATTTCCATTTCACGCTCTACGTCGGTTTCTTCAAAAGGGCCGTAGGTTCCGAATCCCGCATTGTTTACAAGCTTTGTGATTTCAATACCGCTTTCCATTACGGAAAGTTTTTTGCTTTCTGTTTCGAGATATTTTTTGAATGCACGGACACCTTCTTTTCCTGAAATGTCCATGGCAACAGGTTTTACTACTGAAAAGTTTTTTGTCTGATTGATTTCTTTTGCAAGGCTTTCAAGCTTTTCTGCACGGCGTGCAATGATCCAGATTTCATCTTCTTCATTCAGGGCTGCAATCTGTTTTGCAAATTCAACACCCATTCCGGAACTTGCGCCGGTTATAACTGCAATTTTTTTCATGTGTTCTATTATAAACGGATTTAATATATACTCACAATATATGAAAAAAAGTGTATCAGGCGTCATTCTTTTTGCTTTCCTTTGTCTTTCGCTCTGGGGAAAAACAAAAGATTCCGACAGAAAGCAGACTAAAAGAGAAATCAGAAATCACAAATTTGCTTACGGGCTGAATTCAGAAATAAAGGAAATCCAGAATCAGAAGGAAAAAGCTTTCCTTGATTTTTTTGAAACTCTTTCTGTTGAAGAAAAAGTAAGTCAGCTTTTCATAATCAATCTTGAAGGAAACAGGGCCTTTACTCCGGTTGACCGGAGAAACGGAAAACCTTATGTTCCAGGCGGTTACCTTTTCTTTTCATATAATCTTGCAGATACTCCCTCTGAAGTAAAAAACTTCACGGATGATATAAAAGCCTGGTGTGAAAAAAATAACGTGATTCCTCCTTTCCTTGCAGTGGATGAAGAAGGGGGATACGTACAGAGACTTCGGAAAGTAGCAGGAAAAATATCAAGCCAGATGGATGTGGCTGAAACTATGTCTGTTCCGGAAGCTCTGGATTTATATTCTTCTCATGGCGTAAAAATGGCAGAAATGGGCTTCCATATGAACCTGGCACCGGTTGTTGAAATTCTTTCTGATTACAACAGAGACTTTCTTGAAAACCGCAGTTTCGGGAATCTTGAAAAGACACGGGATTATTCCATTGCGGAGCTGAACGGTTACCAGAACAACGGCATCTCCTGTGTGCTTAAGCATTTTCCGGGAAATACCAATACAGATCCCCACACAGGCCTCCCGGAAATCACACTCTCAAAAGAAGAACTTGAAGAAGCTCTCGTTCCTTTCCGCCGCGTAGTGGAGCATAGGCCTGATGCCGTTCTTATGAGTCATGCAAGAACCAGCGTTGCCGATTCCGACATTCCGGCTTGTTTTTCAAAATACTGGGTTACCGAAAAACTCAGAAAAGAAATGGGCTTTGAGGGAATCATAATGTCGGATGATATTTTCATGGGAGCACTGGCCGATCACGGATACCCGCCTGAAACGGCATGTGTAAAGGCAATTGAAGCAGGAATTGACTGCATCATGATTTCAGAAAAACGTTTTGCTAAACCTGCTGAAGTGCTTATTAAAAAAGCAGAAAGTGACCCGGATTTTGCCTCCCGCATAGACGAAAGCTGCAAAAGAATTTTACAATTCAAAATACGAAAAGGAATCTATTCTTTCTGAGATAAATATGGCAAAAAACAAGAACAAGAAGCTGATCGGAAGCGAAGCATTTGAAAAATATTACTCTGAAAGTTTCGGGGAACGGTGGGATGCACTGAAATCTTCATTTTCCCTGGAAAGTGCTTATGCTGAATTCAAAATGGAAGGAACTTCAGAATCGTATTTTCTGGATTCTGCTTCTGTTCTTGCGGCCCTGCAGCTTCCACTGGAAAATGCGGAAGATATTCTGGATCTCTGCGCGGCTCCCGGCGGAAAGACTCTTGTGATTTCAAGCCGCATGAATGAAACTGCAGGTCTCTGTTCAAATGAACGTTCCCCTGAACGCAAGCACAGACTTTCAACTGTTGTTCAGAACTGTCTTCCTGAAAGTATTTCGGAAAGGGTAAGAACTTCCTGTTCAGACGGTGCTACCTGGTGTACCCGCCAGACAGAATGTTTTGATGCAATTCTTCTTGATGCTCCATGCAGTTCTGAACGTCATGTTTTCAATGATCCCAAATACCTGAATGTCTGGACTCCATCAAGAGTAAAAACAGTAGCCTCTGAAGAATGGGCACTCCTTTCATGTGCGTTCAGACTTCTCCGCCCAAAGGGGTATCTTCTTTACTCAACCTGTGCACTGGCTCGTGATGAAAATGACGGTATGATCGAAAAGCTTCTCAAGAAATTCAAGGATCAGGTTGAAATAGTTTCGATTGATTTTGATTCAAAAAAGCCCGGTCCGGAATATCAGAAAAAAGCTTTTCCTAAAGGACTTGAACTTCCTGTTCCCGAAAAGACCGGTTACGGTTATCACGTTCTTCCTGACGTTTCGAATGGAGCAGGACCGATATATTTCTGCCTGATACAGAAAAAAGAAGGCGTCCCTGAGGACGCCTCCAGTCAGTAAAAATCAGAGTCTAGAATTTTCCGGCTCCAAGCTGCAGATCGATTTTTGCACTGATAAACGGATCTTTGCTGAAATCATTCCACATTACATATGGTCCTGCACTTACAGAAAATTCCTTGAACGGAGAATATTTCAGCATGGCTGAAGCAATCATCATTTCACCTTCAAGATAACTTACTCCGTAAATGTTTGCTGAAAGTGTGTTTACAAAAACTTTTTCAAAGTTAACCATTCCGGCTATATTGTTTCCGTGTTTTGTAATGTCTATAGGTACGCCTGTGCCCTGAAGAAAATGGAATTTGTCTTCCTTGTTTCCGTTGTAATAATACTGGGCAGCCATCGTGATTTTTGGAGTCTTCCAGTAGTACATAAGTCCAAGAGTTTCCTGGAAGAAAACTTCCTTTTCAAGATCGTTTTTCCACTGGTTGTCCTGGCCGAATGCTACGACACTTTCTCCGAAGATGCTGACTTTCCCGAAGAGGGAGCCCGAGAAAGTAAACATGGCACGGGGAGCGTGATTGTATTTGTACCAGCCTCCAATGCCAAGTTCGTAGGAACCGATAACAATATCGGCCTTGGCAGCAAGGGCAGTGTCTCTTGCATTGATTCCAAGTCCTTCCTGTGTAAATGAAAAAGAGTTGTCAGGAATCAGGTAAGCCCAAACGGCATTCTGTGTTCCAGGGAAAACAATCTGACTTCTAAGGCACAAAGGTCCTTCAACCTGAGCGGTAGGATCTTCCGGATCAATTGCCGAAAGATTGATTACGTCTGCCGGAGAAAAGAAATATCCTACTCCCCAGGTAACTGTCTGCTTTCCAAAACGCAGGGCAACATTGTCGCCAAAATGGAAATCTGAGAAAAGTTCCTTTACGTAAAATAAGTTTCTGAAAGAATCGTCTGATGAAACAAGAATGCCTCCCTGGCCCGGAAGCCCCATGAGCATTGAAGATGATTTTGTAACGTAAGGGTAGTTGATTCCGCCTTTTGCGTAGAGTCTCAGGTTTTCAGAAGGTCGTGAGTCAATCGTGAGCTCTGCGTTTGCGGAAGGAATAAGCTGTGTTCCTGTCAAACTGTCAGAAAAAGAACTTCCGTTTCCGAATGGTGTGAGGGTTGTAAGACCAAGGTCAAAGCTTCCTCCAATCTTTACAGCCCCGGTCTGGAAAAGAACACCGTGGCTCAGATCACTTTCAGACTTTGAAGCAGATTCAGAAACCGGATTTTCTATAATCATGTCCTCTCCGCCAAAAAGGTCGTCTTCATAGCCTCCGAAAAAATCATCGTCAGAGACCTGGGCAGAAAGAGTAGCAGCAAAAAGCAGAAGTGTAGAAATAAAAATCAGTTTTTTCATAAATGTATCCGTTATAGTTTTAGTTCAGTCCTTCAAGATATGCTTTTGTAAAAATTTTGTCCGGAAGAGGATCAAAAGTAAGGTCACTGATAATCTGCTGTGTCTGTTCTCCCGGGTTCAGTTCATCGCGGATAATCATGTGGTAACCTACATATCCTTTTTCTGTCTTTGTGTATTTTGGAATGAGTGTTGTTCTCATAAGGCGTCCCGATGCACTGAAATCTGTACGTTTCAGAAGAAGAGGGAAGTCTTTTCTGATGTAGTATTCCGATTTTTCGTAGGCAGGCCCGTTTGTAATGGCCTCAAGTGACACAACGTAAACCTGGTATTTTCCGAGAGTTTCTTCTCTCAGTTCCAGAACCTTGTAGTTCTTGCGCCATTTCTGGTCGTCGTTACTCATGTCGTCAATTTTCATGTCTGAATCCCCAAGTGCTTCTTTAAGGGATGAGTGTGAAAATTTACGTCCGATCGGGTCATAAGCCCAGATGTTGTCGCCGTCTCTAAGGTAACCGTTTCCCTTGTCAGCTTCCGGAAAAAGTTGAACCATTGTGAAAGTGTCTTTCCCGATTCTTTCGAACATCTTGTACTGAAGGTTTTCTTTTGGTTTTCCGGGCTTTTCTACAATGATTGAAGCAGTGCAGGAATAATCTCCTTTGTATGCCAGCTGGTTGTCGGCTTCTTCAATAATCTTGAAAGCTTTTTCTGAAGTTTCCGGTGCTGCATCTGCAAAACATAAAGCGGCAGTAAGGAATGCTGCAAGAATAAATAAAGTCTTTTTCATATTTCGTACCTCTTTTATTTTGAACTTCGGAGAGCAACAGCAGGACTGAGTTCTGCTGCATTTTTTGCTGTTCCCCGGACTGCAAGGATTGTAAGAATAATCATAATTACATATTTTCCGATCATTGAACCTGCAGAAAGAATCCATGTAAGGTGACCGTTTCTGAGGAAGAATGAAAGAGCTTCGTTTGAAATTGTAAAGCATGATACAATGGCCAGAACTATAACTGCAAGAATGAATCCAGCCAGGGCACCGATCAGGGAAAGAATTACAGCCTCTACTGTGAACATGTTTCCACTCTGAGAGCCTGTCATACCAACCGCACGCATTGTTCCGATTTCCCTGATTCTTTCGTAAAGAATCATTCTGTAAGTATTTGAAATACCTACCATTACGATAAGCAGAATTACAAGAAGAATAGAGGTTGTAACAGTATGTACAACAAATACGACTGTCTTAAGGGCAGGAACTGCGTCGTTCATGCTGAAGGCTGAATAAAGAGTATCTTCCACAAGAAGATTGTTCAGCTGTTTTCTGAGCTGTCCTGAAGGATTCTGCATGTCGGCTTTGTAGGCATCTGCACGGCTTGTAACATGTTTTCCGGTTTCCCTGATGGCATCTTCAATGTTCTGTGCAATTATGTTCTGGCGGCTCTTGTTCTTAAGGCCAATTGAGAACATGTTGTATCCGCCTTCAGGAATACCAACAAGTTCGTTTATTTCTTCAATTGGTGCGTAGATCATAAGGGAACTCATAAGTGAAGGATCTTTTACAATCAGCTGAACTGTGAATTCGCCTACGTCTTTCTGGTTGTTCAGATTCAGTGTGGAATAGAGGACAGTGTCGCCAATCTGAACATCAAGGGCATCGGCATTCTTCTTTGAAAGAATCAATGCATGAGGCTTGTAGATGTCTTCAATTTTGCCTTCCACAATAATCAGTGAATCAATAAGGTGCTGTTCTTTTTTGAAGTCGCATCCGTTGATGTTTGCAAGAATCTTTTTGTTGTTGAAGATTATTGTTCCCTGGGAACTGGTTCTTTTTGAATAGTATTCGTGTTCAATGTTCTTTTCGTTGATAAGTTCTTCAATGAAAACAGGATCACGGATAACCGGATTGTATTTCTTTTCGATTTCGCCGTCTGCGTTCTTTATGTGTTCAATTCCCTGGATGAAAACGTTTCCTCCGTTCATCTGGGAAATCTGGTCTTCGAGGCAGTCTACGGCTCCGCTTGCAAGTCCGTCGATTGCAGTTACTACAAAGAAGCCGAAGCCGATAGCCAGTGCCAGCATGAAGCTTCTGCGCTTCTGGCGTTTAAGATTACGAAGAGCCAGATAAACTGTTGTTTTTGCTGTGTTGATTTTTCCCATTGTTATTCGTCTCCCTGGCTTAAAGCCTTAAGCGGTGTGATTTTCAGTGCTGCAGAAACAGGGTAGAAGTTTGCAAAAAGTCCGCCGATTGTGATGATCAGAATTGTCTTGAAAAAGCTTCCGAAAGTCGGGATAAATCTTACGGCACCGCCGCCAAGAATCATTTTTGCAATTTCGTTTGTTACCGTAAAGTGACAGGCGTTCAGAATAAGCATGACTAAAAGTGCAAAAACAGAACCGGCCAGACTTGATAAAACTGTGAGGGTAATGGATTCCGTATAGAAAATCTTTCTGATGAAACTTTTCTGTCCTCCAAGGGCTCTCATGGTTCCGATTTCTCCAGTTCTTTCTATTACAGAGATAATCATTGTATTCATGATGATGATAAGAACTACTACTGCAAGAATAATTACCAGTGCTGTAAAAAGAGTTGATATTCCTTCTACGGAGCTTGTGTAAGTTCCTGTTGCATCATACCATCCGCGGGCCAGAGCCTGAATGTTCTGTTCTTCAAAGGCTTTGTTCAGTTCTGTAACGATTTTATTGTAATCCTTTCCGTGTTTTACACGGAGCAGTATGTAATGCCAGGCTCCGTCGTCCACTTCGTTCAGTTTGTCGCGGAGGCTTGTGTCTCCAAGAATGCTGTCAAAGTTGCGGTCAGCATCTCCAAGAAGCAGGGAATCTTCCTCCACTGCAAAGAAATCGTCTCCGAATAAATCGTCTTCCGAGAAAGCGGAAAGGGAAGTGTCGATTGTGTCCGGAAGTTCTTCCGTAAAGTTTGAGCCGTATGTAAGGTCGGCAAAGGCGCGGGCAAAGTTCGGATCGGAATAAACGATGCTGAACATGCAGGAGTCTTTGTCGGGCTGTTCGTAGAATCCTGAAATAACAGCGTCACGCAGAATCATGTTTGCGTTTGCTCCTGCTACCAGGATAGTATCTCCGATATTGATTTCATCTTTATAGAAGTCCTTGAACTTTTTCTGAAGTCTCAGGTCTACAAGTACCTGGTTTGTTCCTGGTTCCGGTATTGTGCCTTCCACCATGCGGATGTTAGGAAACATCTTGAAGAATGTTTCGTGCTCACCGGCCATAAGGAAGAACACCGGAGCCTGAAGCATGTTCTGGTCTTCTGCCTGAAAATCCATAAGCCCGTTGTTTCCCATAAGGGCTTTGGCAGAAATGACTTTTGTGGAATTTTCAATTCCTTCAGTTTCAGAAACAACCTTCATTACTGCATCTACGTCCGGAATGGCCGGAATCTGCGGAAGGTCGGTGATGTTTGAGAGATTGGAAATCCCGAAAAGGTCCATCTGGCAGTTTTTTGGAATAGGGGCGGAAATCATGATGTCGCCCGAGTAGTTTGCACGGAAGTCGCGTTCCATACCGCGGTTTGTAGATTCAAGGAATCCGTTTCCAAGTTCTACGATTGCAACGCCAACTGCAATGAAAAGACCTATGATAAATGTTTTTGTTTTGTGCTGCCGGAGATTCCGGAGCGCCATGCGGAATATTACACCCATAATTGTTCTCCAGGTTACTTATTAGCGGTTACCAACGTTGTAGATGTCAGAACCTGTTTTGTATTCATCTTCCTTAACGAGGCCGTCAAAGATATGAACAACGTGATCGCACATTTCAACAATACGTGCGTCATGGGTTGAAAAAATGAAAGTTGTCTGAAGGTCTTTATCCTTGTTCAGCTCTTTCATGAGGGAAAGAATCTGGCATGAGTTTTCACTGTCCAGGTTGGCTGTAGGTTCATCTGCAAGAATTACAGGTGCCTTTGTTACAAGGGCTCTGGCAATAGCAACGCGCTGGCGCTGTCCTCCCGAAAGTTCAGTCGGCTTGTGTGTTTTCCAGTCTGCAAGCCCAACTTTTTCCATAAGGAAATTGATCCATTCTTCCTTCTCCTTGCGGGAAAAATCATCTGCCTGGCATTTTCCTTCTTTTGCTGAAAGCAGGAGAGGGAATTCAATGTTTTCATAAACATTCAGGACCGGAATCAGGTTGAAGGTCTGGAAAATAAAGCCAAGGTGACTCCTGCGCAGTGCAGTCACTCTTTTGTCCAGTTTTGCAGGAATGGCAGTTTTGATTTTTCTGCTTCCTTTCTTTTTGTTGCCCGCTGCCCATTTCCCGGAATCAATAATGGTGTTTTCAAGGTTTACGCCTTCATAAATGTCTGTTCCGTCAATAATGAGTTTTCCTCCGGATGGAATATCAATAAGACCAATCATATTCAGAATGGTAGATTTTCCGGAGCCTGAAGGACCTGAAATAGCGGCAAATTCGCCTTTTTCTACGTTGAAAGAAACGCCTTTTACTGCATGAACTTCCTGATTACCTAAAGGATAAGTTTTTTTGATGTTTTCAAGTGTTACTAAAGACAAGTTGAGTTTCTCCTTCTTATGAATATTATATAACGTATAATATTAAGATAATAATAATATAAAAAAATGTCACTATATTTATGAAAATTTCTGAAAAATGTTGAAACTTTTTGTTTTGCTTAAAATATGGTAGAATAGAAATAATATGAGTGTTAAACTACAAAGTGAGGTGGGAAAATGAAACCAACATTACTCGTACTTGCTGCCGGTATGGGCAGCCGCTATGGCGGAGTTAAACAGATTGACGCTGTAGGTAAAAACGGCGAATGCCTTCTGGACTTTGCCTGCTATGATGCAAAAAAATCAGGATACGGAAAAGTAGTATTTATCATCAGAAAGGATATTGAAGCAGATTTCCGTACACGCCTTTTTGACCGTGTTGCCAAAAACTTTGACGCTGAATACGTATTCCAGAATAAAGACAGTCTTTTTACAGAAGAAGAAAAGAAGCTGATCGGTGGCCGTGAAAAGCCTTGGGGAACAACACATGCAGTTCTCTGTGCCGAAAAAGCAATCAATACACCATTTGCCGTAATCAATTCAGATGATTATTACGGACGTGAAGCTTTCCAGAATCTTGGAAAATACCTTTCATCAGTTTCAAATGACTCAGGCGACCACGCTATGGTAGGTTACGTTCTTGGAAACACAATGAGCCGTAACGGTTCTGTAAGCCGCGGTGTTTGTACTGTTGCCGATGAAAAGCTTGAATCTATCGTAGAAAACCTGAAGATTTACTACGAAGGTGACAAAATCATCTCTGACATTGACGGCGGAAAGAAAGAAATGACCGGAAAAGAATGGGTCAGCATGAATCTTTTCGGCTTCACACCAAAGGCTTTCGAAGTTTTCAATCAGACTTGGGAAGAATTCAAGAAAACAAGCATTACTGAACCTAAGAAGGAATGTCTGCTTCCTGTTTCTGCAACTGAAATCATCAGACGCGGACAGGGTGCAATCAAGTTCTTTACTTCAAGCGAAACATGGTTCGGTATGACGTATCCTGAAGACCGTGAACTGGTAAAACAGGAAATTGCAAATAAGATTAAGTCAGGATACTATCCTGAAAATCTTTGGGAAAACTAATGTTCGGAAGAAAAAAGAAGAAGGTTCAGGTCTCTGAAGAAGAAGCTCTCCAGATGGAGATTCTGAACGAAGAAAAACAGGATATGATTCAGGGGGTAGAGGAGCTTTCCACTACAGCCGTAAAGGAAATTATGATTCCGCGAATTGACGTGGAATTCGTTTCTTCTGATACTCCCCAGGATGAACTTTTACAGAAAATCGTGGCTTCCGGTCATTCCCGTTTCCCGGTTTACACCGACTCCATAGACAATGTTACTGGTGTTCTTTACGTAAAGGATCTCCTGAAAGTATTTGCTTCAGGAGAAAAACTGGACCTTCAGAAAATAATCCGCAAAGCATATTTTGTTCCAGAATCAAAAAGAATCGACTCTCTTCTGCGTGAATTCAAACGTCACCACCTTCATATTGCCATTGCCATTGATGAATACGGCGGAATTTCCGGAATCATTACAATGGAAGACATCATCGAAGAGATTGTAGGTGACATTCAGGATGAATTCGACAAGGAACACGAAGATATTCTTACAGTTGGAAACAATATCTGGCTCTGTGATGCCCGTGTAGACCTTGATGACCTGAATGAAAAGATGGAAGCCGATTTCCCTAACGAGGAATTTGACTCTCTCGGCGGTTTTGTTTTCGATATTTTCGGAAAAGTTCCTGTAAAATACGAAAAAGCTTCATGGAAGAACTACGATTTCATAGTTCAGGATATGGAAGGCCACCGAATAAATGTAATAAAAGTAATTAAAAAGGAAACTGAAGATACTGATGAAAAGACTGAATAAAGCCGGTGCAGTTCTTTGTTTTTTCCTGCTTTCTGCAGGTTCTTCTCTTTTTGGGGCTGTAAAAGGTACCGCCCGCAGTTTTTATGACAAGGGTTTTGAAGCTGAAGCTTCAGAAGAATGGCATATTGCAACCCAGAACTATCTGGAATCTGTAAGAATCAATCCTTCCTTTGCCGATGCCTGGTTCAGGCTTGCAAAGGTTTCTTATTGTCTTGGAGAGCCGGATCTTGCGCTTCAGTATCTTGAAAGTGCCAAAAAAATCGAAAAAAACAATGTAGAATATCGTAATCTTGAGGGCATGATTTATCTTTCTCTTGGGGATACAGCCCGGGCTTCCGAAATCTTCAACGCAATCCTCAAGGAATTTCCGAATGACGTCAGTTCTCATTTCGGTCTTGCCGAAATCCAGCTGGCCGACGGAAGATTCACCGGTGCCAGAAAGGAATATTCTGAAGCTCTGAAACGTCAGGGCGACAATAAAAAAGCTCTGCTTTCTCTTGCTCTTCTTTCGGCTTATACAGGAGACTTCCAGGAATCAAATGATTACCTTCGAAGGGCACTGAATTACTATTCAAGTGATGCCATTGTACATTACCTTTCAGCCCTCATTTCCTGCATGAAAAACGACCTTAAGAATGCCGAAAGCCAGGCAAGAATTGCCGTGGAACTGAATGCAGGCTATACAGAAGCATATCACCTTCTTTCGCAGATTCTTTACTATGAAGGAAAATACAGTGAAGCTGTGGATCTGTGCGATTACCTTATTAGCCGCGACAGAAACGATTCCGTAAACTGGTATCTGAAAGGGCTCTGCCAGAAAAAGTCCGGTCAGACAGAAGCAGCTGTTGCCACCTGGAGCAAGGGACTTGAAATTTCGCCACAGGATGAACTGATGCGTATGTTCATGGAACTTGAAGTACGCGACAACCTTCCGCTGGAAGATGAAAGACGTCCCCGCTGGGCTGATTATCACGTAAATATTGCCGCTCAGTGTTCAGAACGTTACGACGGAACAGGAGCGAGCTACGAATACCAGAGGGCTCTCCGCATTGACCCAATGAACAGAAAGGCACGCGCCGCTTACGCAGATATGCTTGAAATGAACGGAATGCACGAACTTTATCTGGACCAGCTTAAGTTCATTACCGAAGCTGACGGCGTAAAGGAAAAGAAAAGCCGGGAAGAAACAATGCTTTCCGACACTATCGAAGCCTACGATTCGCTTCTTGAAGAAACTCTGGCCAAAAAGTGGAAGGTTCAGCCTTTCTATCTGGATAAAATCCGCTGGAACATTGCCGTTTTCTATGAAGAACGTCCTATGAACTTTGTTCATGCCGAATCTGATTATCTGACTGCCATGGCGGCAAGCGATATTTTCTCAGGTGTTGCACAGACTTCCGTAAAAACCCAGAGGGGAGCAGTTTCAGGTTACGGAGAAGCTTTCCGTAATGCCAGAACCCGCGGTTTTGATTACTTTGTGATTCTTTCTCTGGAAGAAGGCCGTGATGACATGACTCTGAATGCCGTAATGTATTCGGCACGCACAGGTACTGAAACTGAAAAGATGTCATTCTATGCTACCGGAAACAACAGATACTCTACAGTTCTCAGACGTTTCCGTGCCGCAGTTCTTGAAAATCTTCCTGTACGCGGAAAAATCATTCACAGAAAGGCAAAGCAGGTTCTTGTAGATCTTGGAAAATCTGAACACATTGTAAACGGCGCTGAATTTGAAATTATCCGGAAGGGTAAGATTACTACTGCCGATACAGGTTCGGGGCTTACCTACAAAGATGACGATATTCTTGGTTCAATAGTAATTACTGACTGCGGTGAAGAAGTTTCTGAAGGTCTTATTTCCCTTAAAGGCTTCTATGATAAAATCAATGATGATGATGAAGTTGTACTTGTAAAGCTTCCGGAATCAAATACTGATGCTGCAATTGACACCGCTCCTGCAGCAGATGCAAGGGGAAATGTAGTCGTAAAACAGAATACCGAACCCCAGAATCCTCTCAGTAACGAAATCCGCAAGGCTGTAAGTCATCCTGCAATTCTAGAACTGGTACAGAACATTTATTAAGAAACTTTTAAAGTTTTTCATGATGGCAAGTTTTTTATTAATTCTTACTGATTTCCTGTTTGCAGGTCCATCTGGTCCAGTGCGTTTGCAATCCATTTGTTGCACTGAACCGGGAAGGTGGTCTGTACTTTTACAAAGTTCCTTACGGCTTCTTCAGGATTTCCAAGGAAATAATAGCTTTCTCCCAGATAGAAAACAGCTCTTTCTTCAACATCTTTTGAGATGTTGGTTCCTGTAAGGCGGGTAAGATGTGTAACCGCTTCTCTGTATTTTTTCTGTACAAAGTACTGGCTTAAAATCTGGAAAAGAAAGTATGCATCTCCGCGTTCCGGAGAAATCATGTCTTCTTCAAAATAATATGGTTCCAGAACTTCCTTTTTCTGCGGACTTCCTGTTCCAAGGAAAAGGGCTTTATCGCGGGCTTCTTCTGAAATTATGTTTTCGTTTTTATCCATGCCTTCAATCAGGTCAAGGTAAGGAAGGGGAGTTTCACGGAGAGTTCCCTTAGGATAATTCTTCTCTTTTGAAGGGCTCTTTTTTACAGAAACATCCGGAACGGGAATATCCACGTGAGCACCTTTCGTTGTGGCATTGATTGACGGCATGATGACCATATAAGGTTCATCGGTATAGGCAATTACCGTGTAATAATAGTCATTCAGGTCTTTTAAGGTATCTGTGCAGCCGGTAGTTCCTGCAGGAAGCTGTGTAAGGAAAAAAGCATTGTTAATATCTGAAAATGCTGTAAAAGGCTTTGTACTTCTGTAAACAAGGTATTTTGTAATGGGTTTTTCTGTATTTTCAGGATTTTTCCACCAGATGTTGATTTTTGAGCCGTTGGCATATTCTGCACGGATGTCTGAAACAATTGGCTTGTCAAAGGCATGAACCGCGGTAAATAAAGAAATCAGAACAAGGCTGGAAAAAAATCTCTTTGTTTTTATTCTCATATTTAAACTATCGGCTAAATTCTCCGATAATTCAAGTATGAGATTATACCGTAAATCAATTATTGCCGTTTTACTTTCATTTTCTTTTCTGTTTGCAGAAGAATTCTACAATGTACAGAAAGGCGATACACTTTATTCAATCAGCCGGAAATTCCAGATTACTGTTGCCGAACTCCGTACCGCAAATAATCTTTCTGAAAAAGATGTACTTAAAGCAGGCCAGCGTCTTGTCATTCCTGGTGCCGACATCGGTACAGCCGCCGCTCTTTCGTCTTCAAAAAATCCTGCATCACCAAAACCTGATTCTTCAGCCCAGGTTTCCACTTATGTAGTACAGAAAGGGGATACTTTTTACAGTCTTGCAAAGAAAAACGGTATGACTGTTCCGGAACTGCTTTCTTTGAACAAGCTCGATTCAAACGATGTTCTGAAAGTTGGCCAGAAACTTAAAATCAAAAAGGAAATTTCTGTTGTTCAGGCTCCGGTTCAGGAAACAAAAACAGAATCATCTCAGACTCCGGTTACAGCTGAAAAAGTTCCGGATACAAGAACTTATGGCGTTACAACTGATGCCGACAGTTCAACATCATGGCCTGTAAAAAATCCAAAAATTACGTATATAAAGGGAAAAGTTTCCGGTGTTCAGCTGGCCTGTCTTTCAAACGAAAAGGTAACTGCTGTGCGTGAAGGAACTGTGATGTATGTTGGACTTTACCGCGGTTTCGGCCAGGTTCTGTTCGTTCAGTCAAAAACAGGCCTCATTTATGCTTATACAGGGCTTTCAAGCGTTTCTGTAAAGAAAGGGGATTACGTAACCTTCGGTTCTGCAGTGGGAACTGCCGGAGTGGACTCAATCAAGGGAACTCCGCAGATTACATTCATGGTATTCCAGAATGGAACTGCAATTGACCCTGCAAAAGCTCCGAGAGGATAATAAACTGTTCATTCTTTTATAAGAGAAGGCTTTCTGTCCCGGCAGAAAGCCTTTTTTTTATAGGGGAAATTTGGTATAATATTTCAATTATATTTAAATTCCGCTGCAAGCCGGTAGCGGTAAAGGAGATAAAAAATGGCAAACGAAAAAGATGAGCACGCATGTACTCTGGACAAAATCATCAGTCTTTGTAAAAGACGCGGTTTTGTTTATCAGGCTTCTGAAATTTATGGCGGTCAGGCAGGTGCATGGGATTACGGTCCTTTAGGCGTTGAATTCAAGAGAAACATTCAGAACGAATGGTGGCACTACATGACTCAGCTTCATGATGATGTTGTTGGACTTGATTCCGCAATTTTCCAGCATCACACAACATGGAAGGCTTCTGGTCACGCAGATCACTTCTCTGATCCAATGATTGACTGTCTTGAATGTCAGGCTCGTCACCGTGCAGATAAAATGATCGAAGACTATGTTGCAGCTAATCCGGACAAAGATCCTGGAAAACCTGTTGATACAATGTCTCACGAAGAAATGGAAAACTACATCAAGGCAAACATCAACTGTCCTGTATGTGGAAGCAAAGAAAGAAAATATACAGCAGTCCGCGAATTCAACCTTATGTTCAAAACATACCAGGGACCAATCGCCGATGAATCACACCTTATTTACCTCCGTCCTGAAACATGTCAGGGTATCTTCACAGACTTCAAGAACATCGTTCAGTCAAACCGCATGAAGGTTCCTTTCGGTGTTGCTCAGGTTGGTAAATCTTTCCGTAACGAAATCATCTTCAAGAACTTCATTTTCCGTACTGCTGAATTTGAACAGATGGAAATGGAATATTTCTGTAAACCAGGTACAGAAGATGAAACATTCCAGAGATGGCGCGATGACCGCTGGAAGTTCTACCTGAAATACGGTATTCCGGAAAAACAGCTTAAATGGCACCACCATGACAAGCTGGCTCACTATGCTAAAGACGCATACGATATTACATACAACTTCCCAATCGGTTTTGAAGAAATCGAAGGTATCCACTCACGTACTGACTTCGACCTTAGCCAGCACATGGAATACTCTAAGAAGGATATGTCTTACATCGATCCTGATGATCCAAAGAACCGCTATGTTCCATATGTTGTTGAAACATCTGCTGGTCTTAACCGCAACTTCCTTATGTTCCTTTGTGAAGCATACGAAGAACAGAATGTTGGAACAGACGGAAAAGATGATTACCGCACAGTTCTTCACCTTCATCCAAAGCTTGCACCAATCACAGTTGCAGTTCTTCCACTTATGAAGAAAGACGGCCTTGCTGAAAAAGCAAAGGATATCCAGAATCTTCTTAAAGATAACTTCGTAACAGACTACGACCAGAGCGGAACAGTAGGAAAACGCTACCGCCGCCAGGACGAAGTTGGTACACCATTCTGTGTAACAGTTGACTACGATACACTGGATAGCGCAAGTGAAAACTTTGAAACTGTAACAGTTCGTAACCGCGACACAATGGAACAGGAACGCGTTAAGCTTAGTGACCTTAACGGTTATATTTTCAACGCAATTGCAAACTATAAACCTGTAGTACGCTAAATTGGAATACGTTCGACTTGGAAAATCCAATCTGCTCATAAGCCGTGTGGCTTTTGGAAGTATGCGCCTTTCCGATAAAGATTCGGAAGACGCAGCACTTCTTGTGCACAAGGCTTATGAGGCTGGAATCAATTTTTTTGACACTTCTCGTAATACCCCTGATTCAGAAAAGCTTCTTGGGGATGCTCTTTATGACATCCGCAAGAACGTGATTCTTTCTACTTCGTCGTCTTCTAAAACAGCAGCGGAAATTCGCAGTGATCTTGAAGAAAGCCTCATGACACTTCATTGCGATTCCGTTGATCTTTTTCAGTTTGAAACTGAAAAATTCGTGCCCCTGAATAACTGTGCCGACAAAATTTACGACACACTTTCTGAACTCAAAAAGCAGGGGAAAATCAAACACATCGGGCTTGTAACAAAAGAATACGAGACTGCTGTAAAGGCCGTAAAATCAGGGCTTTATGAAACAATTCAGTTTCCGTTCAATATGATTACCCCTGATGAATATCTGGATCTTGTTAAACTTTGTGAAGAAAATGATGTAGGCTTTATTGCAATGCAGCCATTATGCGGTGGGGTAATTGCAAATATTCCTCTTGCTTTAGGCTTTCTGCATCAGTTTGAGTCTGTTATTCCTTTGTGGGGAGCTACTACTGCAGAAGAAATGGATCAGATTCTTTACTTTAATGAACATCCGCCTGTAATCGATGATCAGTTCAGGGCTGATGTTGAACAGGCTAAAAACTTCTTCAATTAATCCTACTGGAACATACTGATATCGATATCTTCGGTACCGTCAGCGTTCATTTTTCCTGAAGACATAACTGTTTCTTCGTTCTGAACTTCAACTTCTTCTGGTTCTGTTTTTTCTTCCTCTACAGGAGCTTCTTTCTGGCTCATTGCTTCAAGAGACTTCTTTACATCTTCAGTTTCTTTACGGCTCAGAACACGTACAATTGCCAGATCAGAACTGTTTGTCTGAATTGTTTTTGGAGAACCGTCTTTTTCTTTTTCAGTAAGAAGCTGAACAACAGGAAGTTTCGGATCGTCAGGGTTTACGTCTGTTACTTCGGCAACCTTTCCGTTTTTAAGATAAACCAGAGCACCAATAGGGAAGAGTGAAACACTGTAGAGAAGTGCTTTGATTGCAGCATCATCGTACTGATGATTTGCGTTCTTGAGCATTTCAACCATTGCTTCGAATGTGGATCGTTCGTCTTTATAAGAGCGTGGAGCTGTAATGGCTTCGAATGTACAGGCTACTGCAATGATCTTTGCGTATGAAATGATTTTATCGCCCGAAAGCTGGCGCGGATAACCTGTTCCGTTTTCCTTTTCATGGTGTTCAAGAACCCCAAGCTGGATGCTCATAGGGAATTCCAGGTCTTTAAGGATATTGTATCCCAGAATCGGATGAGTCATAACCTGAGCTTTTTCGCCGGAAGTAAACTTTTTGTCGGTCATGTAAAGCTGAGGCGGAAGGCGTACCATACCGATTTCATGCAGAATACAGGCTACTCCAAGTTCAATAAGCTTTGAAAGAGTTAAGTGCTGCTGTAGTCCGATAGTAATGGCAAGAACTGTTGTGCGCATTGAATGTGCTACCAGGAAGTTCTTTGTACGGGCTTCAATACTTGGAGTTACGCGCAGAATAAAGCGGCGGTTATCTTTAATGAACATAATCAGATCTTTTACAGTGTCTGAAAGTTCAGTCTGATTGATTTTTTTGTGAGTTACGTAGTGTGTGAATACGGAATTGATGTAGTTCATGTATTCGTTATATACGCTGTGAACTGCATCCATACGTGATTTATCACTGTTACCCATCTTAAGGGTTTTTGAATTGGCTATGGCTTTTTTCAGGGATTCGTTTACAACTTCTGTTTCTGAAGGGCGGTTATTTTCCTGTTCGTTTTCTACTGAAACGCCAATGTCTCCGCCAAGGCTCAGGTTTCCTTCGCAGACAAATTCAGAGAAATTCCATTCTTTCAGAGCTTTTAAAAGTTCTTCTGTTACCGGTGCTGTTCTTGGGAGAAGCAGGAAGTTGCCTCCGATTGAAAGATCCCCGGTAAATGTAAGGTCTTCTTTTAATGCATCAATTGAAACGTTTTCCATATAATATCCCTATGTCTATTATCGGCAAAAAGGAGAAAAACTTGAGGCGGAGGGGTAAAATAACAAAAAAAAAAGCTGACCGGGTCACAACTCCTGTCAGCCATATTTAAGTAAACACATTGTACACTGTATCTGTCAGGCGTCTGGATGTCTGCCGTCCGATATATCAGTTACACTTATATTATCGGGGGCAGAAGACGACACTTTAGTGTTTTTTTGTATTTTTACTCTTTTTCTTCAATATAAACGATTTTTCCTTTGAAATCTCCCCAGTCACGGGTAATTTTGATTCCGGCATTCATGATTGTAAGACCCGAAAGAACTTCATCCTTTACACCGTTTTCATCAGGGTATGAGACAGTATATTTCTTTTCTGGATTCAAGCCTGGTACCTTGATTATACGGCTTTTGTAGTTCGGGTGGTTCAGAACCTGAACAAAAGTCAGAAGAGCCTTTGATTTGTCTTTTGAAACCGAAGCCCAGGCATCATATTCGCCGTTTTCAGACCATGAAGCAATTCTGTAATAGTCTCCGTCACGGATAATGCTGTTAAAACGCTTGTATAATGCTATCTGGCCCGGAACAAGGCTTCGTTCTTCAGCGGGAAGCTTTGTAATATCAAGCTCGTAACCGAAAGTTCCTGAAAGGGCAACATAACCGCGGGTCTTGAAAGGAGTTACTCTTCCAACAGCATGGTTCGGACAAACGGAAACATGAGCGCCCATAGCCGAGAACGGATAGCAGAGGGCAGTTCCTTCCTGGATTGCAAGGCGTTCAACAGCATCTGTATCGTCAGAGCACCAGATCTGAGGGCTGTAATAAAGCATTCCCGGGTCAAAGCGGGCTCCTCCACCGGAACAGTTTTCTATAAGGAGTTTCGGGAAGTCTTTTACAAGCATTTCCTGCATTTTGTATACGGCAAGAACGTAGCGGTGGAAGAATTCGCCGATCTGTTCACCCGGAATTACGCTGCTTCCGATGTCGGAAAGCTGGCGGTTCATGTCCCACTTAAGGTATTCAATATTAGCGGATTTCAGGATTTTCTTTACGCATCCGTAGGCATATTCCAGTACATCGCTGCGGGTAAGGTCAAGAACAAGCTGCTGGCGGCTCATGCCCGGAACTCTTCCCGGAATCTGGATTGCCCAGTCAGGGTGCTGTCTGAAGATATCAGAATCGGGAGAAATCATTTCAGGTTCCATCCAGATACCGAACTTAAGTCCGATCTTGTTTACTTCATCAACAAGGTGTTTAAGGCCTCCTGGAAGTTTTTCCTCGTTTACTACCCAGTCTCCAAGAGAGCAGTTGTCGCTGTTTCTTTTTCCGAACCAGCCGTCATCCATAACGAGCATTTCAATGCCGTCTTTTTTTGCTTCCCGTGCAATGTCCAGAAGCTTTTCTGTGTTGAAATCAAAATATGTGGCTTCCCAGTTGTTGATTAAAACTGGGCGCTGCTTGTTCTTATAAGGGCTTCTTATAAGATGGTTCCTGTAAAGGTCATGGAAAGAATGGCTCATCCTGTTCAGACCTTCCGAACTGTAAACAAGAACAGCCTGTGGAGTCTGGAATGAAGCTCCCGGTTCAAGTTTCCAGCTGAAGTTTTCAGGATTGATTCCAATCTGAACTCTCAGGGAATCAAACTGATTGTTCTGAACACCTGCAAAAAAGTTTCCGGAATAAATGAAGTTCAGCCCGTATACTTCGCCGCTCTGGTACCCGGCATTGTGGTCCAGAACTGCAAGGAAAGGATGTTCCTGATGGCTTGTTTCTCCTCTGACAGATGAAACACACTGCATCCCTTTGTGTACAGGACGGCGGTCGATGTGGCGTTCTCTGGCCCAGCTTCCGTGAAGGGTAATCACATCATAGTTTCTGTTGTCCATATCAAAGGAAGCAGAAAGCGCTTTTTTTACAGAAACAGCCTTTCCGCTTCTGTTTGTGATTTTTGATGAACGTACGATTGCGTCTGTATCTTTGAATACTGTATAGAAAAGGGAAACTTCTGCATCAAGAATTTTGTCTTTGAGAATGATTTCAAGAGTCTGACATTCCGAAGTTTTTCCGAAAACGTGTGGAAGTCCTTCAAGATCGGGTGCACCTTTAGTGATTCTGTAATCCTGATATTCAGGAAGAATTCCGTTAAAGCCTTCATTTGAAGAAACCGCAATGGAGCTTGAACGGAAGTCTCCAAGACCGTCAAAGGGGAGTTCTGTCGGGAAAAAGTCGTAAAAAGAATGGGCTTCACGTTCCGGCATTGTATCTGAAAACCCGAATTCCATGCTGCGTGCAAGGTATGTAACATCGTCCTTGCCGATTTTTTTTCCGTAATAAACGTGGGCAGGGAATCCTTTGATAATTGAAATGATATAAACCGATGAAGGTGTTTCGAGTGTGAAAGTATTTGTCTTTTTATTGAATGAAATCATAAATCAATTCTAGCTAAAGTAAAATAAAAAATAAACAGAAAAAAAGGGCTGCCTTATAAAAAGACAACCCTTTGTGTTTATGAGGAAGGTAAATCCTAGAACTTTCCTTCGTTTCCGTCGTTTCCAACCAGTTCGTTGTGTTCTTTAATGAAAGCTACTGTTTCATCTACAGTTGTGAAACAGAGTCCTACAACTGTGTCAGCACATCCGTAGTAAATTGCGATACGGCCAGTGTCCTGGTCTGCAAGGGCTGCTACAGGGAATGCAACGTTCGGAACGAAACCTGTTGTTTCGTATGGTTCTTCAGGAGTAAGCATGTAAGCGCCAGAGCGGTAAAGAACCTTAGAAGGGCAGTCGCGGTCAAGGATTGCGGCACTGAATGAGTATACGAATCCGTCACAAGTTGTTGCAACACCGTGGTAGAATACGAGCCATCCTTCATCGATTTCGATTGGAGCAGGTCCTGTTCCGATCTTAACTCCCTGCCACCATGCAGAACCTCCGCGCTGCATAACAAGGCGGTGTTCTCCCCAGTATTTAAGGTCTGGTGACTGTGAAAGAAGAACATCTCCGAAAGGAGTGTGTCCTGAATCAGAAGGACGTGAGAGCATAATGTATTTATCGTTTACTTTACGAGGGAAAAGAACGCCGTTTCTGTTGAATGGAAGTGTAGGATTTTCCAAACGTGTGAATTCAACAAAATCCTTTGTTTTTGCCATACAGATAGCAGCACCGTCAAAGTCACCGCACCACATGATGTAGTATGTGTCATCAATTTTGATACAGCGTGGATCGTATGCATAGTAAGGATCCCATGGATTTCCGTTTTCATCTTTCATGTGGATCTTTTCTTTCTGGAAAGTCCAGTTGATTCCGTCAGGAGAGTCGCCCACATAAAGGAAAGGACGTGCTGTGTAGTCTTCACAGCGGAAAACTCCTTTGAAAGCTCCTTTCCATGGTACAACTGCAGAGTTGTAGATACGGCCCATTCCTGGGAAAGGGTTGCGTCCGATTACAGGGTTAGCGCTGTAACGCCAAACTGGAAGATTCCATCCTGCAGGTTTATCCTGCCAAGGCATGTTTGGAATTGATTCACCATTGATAATTTTGCTCATTTCTTTACCTCAAAAAGATTGTGTTTGTTTTTGTAGTTTCAGATTACTTCAATAGATTAATTATGTCAAGAAAAATTAACTAAAAATTACTTAAATTTACTTAAAAATATCGTTATTACCAGCTCTCATCCGAAGAAAATGCCACACCGATACCACTGAAGAGGATATCGGTGCTAACGCAAGAGAAAACCGGCGTGGCAAATACTTTCGTCAAAGAGGTGAGCTTCCTGTCTTAACCCTTAACCTGCAAGTCTATATAATCATATTATGCTCAGTTACCTTCATGCATATCACGCCGGAAACCATGCAGATATTCTCAAGCACTTTGTTTTGAAGAATGTCATTGAATACATGAACCAGAAAGAAAAGCCATATACTTTTTTTGACACTCATTCAGGAAGCGGACTTTATCGTACAGACGGAGAG
>JAZLIM010000160.1:0-9018 GCA_045617385.1 Treponema sp. | reverse complement strand
AGAACGCATTGTAACACGGAGTTTAGCATCAAGGTTAGAAAGTGGTTCGTCGAAAAGGAATACTTTTGGATTACGAACGATAGCACGTCCTACAGCAACACGCTGGCGCTGACCACCGGAAAGAGCCTTTGGTTTGCGGTCGAGGTACTGTGTAAGGTCGAGCTGTTTTGCAGCATCGCGAACACGGCGGTCGATTTCAGCCTTGTCCATTTTGCGGATCTTAAGACCGAAAGCCATGTTATCGTATACAGTCATATGTGGGTAAAGAGCGTAGTTCTGGAAAACCATTGCAATGTCGCGGTCCTTTGGTGGAACGTCGTTCATTTCTACACCGTCGATGTAGAGTTTTCCGTCTGTGATGTCTTCAAGACCAGCAACCATACGGAGTGTTGTTGATTTACCACATCCTGATGGTCCTACGAATACACAGAATTCTTTGTCTTCGATTGTGATATTGGCGTTGTCAACGGCGCGAACTCCACCGTCGTATACTTTACCAATACCTTTAAGTTCTACTTTTGCCATTTGTTTGGCCTCCTAAAGGGTTATATTATTAATACCATTTTAGGGGCAAACAAAGTATAAGTCAAACGAATTTAAGGGGAATTTTCCTTATAAACAGAAAAAAACACACCTTACAAAAATTATCCGACTATAAGTCCCTGGCCAATAACAAAGAGAACTGTAAGAACAAGCCCCGGAAGGAAGTTTGCAGTCTTGATTTTTGTAAGGCCGATCAGATTCAGACCGATCATGATGATCATACATCCGCCGCAGCCCGTAAGTTCGGCAAGCATTACATCTGAAACGTAAGGCTGGAGCCAGATTGAAAGGAGTGTAAGGGCTCCCTGATAAATCAGGATTACTACAGCTGAAAAAGCAGTTCCGATTCCCATAGAAGCGGCAAAAGAAATGGCCATGAAACCGTCAAGAATGGATTTTGTAAAAATAACGGAATAGTCGTGGTCTACACCTGCCTGGAAAGAACCTACAATTGACATGGCACCTACGCAGAAAAGAATTGAAGCATTCAGAAAAGCGTATGCAAAGTTCTGGCCGCTTTTTGTTTTTTCTGCCAGTTCTGTTTCAGCCTGGGTTCCTGAGTCAGCAGAATCCCCTTCTGAAGGCTTTTTTCTATATACAAGGCGTTCAAGAACGTTTCCAAGCTTAAGAATGGCCCCGTCTATATCAAGGGCATAACCGATGATTCCGCCAATAATCAGTGAAAGAGTCAGGAAAACAACGTTCTGATATTTGAAGGCCATCTGCATTCCAAGAACCAGAGTTACAACACCACATGCTGTTGTAATCATTTTGGAAAGTGCTTCTGTAAAAAATCTGGCAAAAAGAAGACCAAAAACAGAACCAATGATAACAGCAATACAGTTCACGTAAACAGCAAGCATAAAATTTTCCTTATATAAACGTATTTTAAACAAAAAAAAAGATTGCCGTTTGAACAGCAATCTTTTTCGTGCGGAGGAGCCGACTTGAACGGCCACGGCTCGCGCCACTACCACCTCAAAGTAGCGTGTCTACCAATTCCACCACCCCCGCGGATGTGAACATAATATATATAATATAAAAAAAAGTGTCAATAGGAAAATGCAGTAGTTAATCATTTATCTTTCTGATAATATGAGTTTATCCCACATATATAGAGGGTGTAACCCTCAGGAGTCATTATGCCTTACACAGAACCAACAAGTCTTGCGATTGTTGCTTGTCCTGGTGGCGAAGCTTTCGCCGATGAAGTCATAACACACCTTAAGCACATGTACAAACATCGCTTCACTCTGAAGAACGATGTACTGTCTAAGCGTTATGGACTTTCTAAAGAAGAGCTTGTGCAGAGAATCAATCTGGAGAACGATCTTCAGACGTCTGATCTTTGTATAAGAGGTACAACTGACAAATACAGACAGCCGAAGATCAAAGTTGACTCGCGCTTTACGTATTTTGCTAACGGGGAGTTCAAAACAGAACTGCTCGAAACTATCCGCGGAAAAGATGTTTACATCTTCCAGGATGTTGAAAACCACGAAGAGATCCTGATGAACGAAGGCAAGAACAAATGCCGCTTCTCAGTTAACGACCACGTTATGTGTCTCCTCGTAACAATTGATGCTGTTCGCATGGCCGGTGCCGGAAGTATCTCACTTGTTCTTCCAGCCTACCCTTATGCACGCCAGCACAAAAGAAAGGGACGCGAAGGACTTACTGCAAGTCTCCTTGGACACATCTATGAAATGCAGACAGTTCAGCGCATTATCACACTCGATATTCACTCACGTGAAATTGTAAATGCCTTCTCTACACTCTGCCTGGACAACCTCCATGCAAGTTACCAGATCATCCGCGAGCTCAACAAAATCGTTGACCTTACAGGAGAAAAAGAAGACGTTGTTGTTGTATCACCTGATACAGGTGCCATCGACCGCAACAAGTTCTACGCTTCAGGACTCAAGCTTCCTCTGGCCATGATCTACAAGGAACGTGATTATTCTATAGTTACTCAGGACGCCCATTCTACAAACATCAAGAGCGTTAAGCTCCTTGGTGACGTAAAAGGAAAGGTTGCATTCCTGGCCGACGATATGCTCGGTACTGGTGGTACACTTCTTAAGGCAATGGAATTCCTTAAGAATCAGGGTGCCACAAAAGTTATCTGTGCTATCTCTCTTCCATTCTTTACAGGAAACGCTGTTGAACAGTTTGACGAAGCCTACAAACAGGGCCTCTTCTACCGCATCATCGGTACAAACGCTGTTTACCACGAAGAACTGCTCCAGAAAGAATGGTACATCAGCACAAACGTTTCAGGACTGTTTGCAAACGTTATTACACGCATCCACTACAACCAGTCACTGAGCGACCTTCTTGATAACCGTAACATTATCGAAAAGGTTCTGAAACCTGGAAAAAACGAAAAGAAAGAAGCTAACGCTTAATTTCTATTCCGACTAAAAAAAGCTGTTCCAAACGGTCATTGAGCATGCCGAAATGACCGTCCTTCGGGACAGCTTTTTTTTTTTGCGGTTTTTATAGATCCGGAAATATGGTATAGTTCTGCTATGTCTGTAACTACCCTTTCAGTTGATATCGGAACCACAGCTCTTAAAGCTGCCGTAATTTCAGAAGACCAGAAAGAACTTGCATTTGCTTCGGAGTCTTTTGAGAACCCCGATGACAGATATATTTCCCTTAAGTGGCTTCCGGCTCTTGAAGCCTGCCTAAAAAAGATGGGAAACCCTGCAGACTCAATCCAGGCTGTAAGTATTTCGGGAAACGGCCCTACTGTGGTAACAGAAGACGGAAGCACCGTATTGTGGAATGCTCCGCAAGATTCCCGTTTTCCAATTCAGAACACCACAAACTCTCTTTTTCTTCCAAAGCTGATTCTTCTTCGCGGGCTGTATCCAGAAGAATTCGAAAAAAGCACTTCTGTATTTTCCGGCCCGGAATTCCTTATTTGGAAACTCACCGGAGAGAAGGTGACGATTCTTCCGGAAAAACGCTACGAAGCCGCCTACTGGAACCGGGAGCTTCTTGAGCTGAACGGAATCAATCCTGAAAAACTTCCGCCATTCAGAAAAATCGGTGAATGCTACGGAACCGTAAAAAGCGTACCGGAACTTGACGGGCTTCCTGTTTACGGAGCGGGCCCTGACTTCATTGCCGCCATGATCGGAACAGGCTGTACCAAGACCGGTGCCTTCTGTGATTGTGCCGGTTCAAGCGAAGGCTTCAATCTGTGTATTCCCCTTCCGCTTAAAGATCCACGGATCAGACTTCTGCCGAGCGTAGCCCCGGGCCTCTGGAACGCGGCCGTAATGATTCCAAAAAGCGGGCGCTTTCTTACAGACTACAAAAGAAAACTTGAAAACGAAACAGGGCGGGAATGGTCCTACCCGGAACTCATAGACCACTGCTTTGACAGAACAGATTCGGAAGGTCACCGCATTCTGGAAACGCTTCTTGAAAATTCACGGAACGCTCTTTCAGTTCTCAAAGAAATTGCAGAAAAAGCCGGGATTGATTTTCCAGACAAAATGTTTGTGGCAGGTGGCCAGGCAAAAAACAGACGCTGGATGGACGCCAAGGAACGGGAACTTGGCATAAAACTTGAAGTAAGCGGAATCCCGGATGCGGAACTCCTTGGAGACTGGAAAGCCGTAAACAGGTAACAGAAAAGATTATGAAGATTTATAAAATACCACAGGAACTTAAAACAATCATTTTCGATATAGACTCAACTCTTTACACAAGCCCCGCTTATGCCTTTGAACAGGTAGACTGCCAGGTACGCCATTTTGCAGAGCTCCGCGGCATGACCCACGATGAAGCCCGAAATCTTGTTGCTGATTTCAGAAAGAAATGGGCTGCCGAACATGACGGGCAGAAAATCAGTCTTGGAAACCTTCTCACATATTTTGACATCCCCATTGAAACAAGCATTGAGTGGAGAAAGACTCTCCTTGAGCCGGCCGATTTTCTTGGGCGGGATGAAAAACTGATTTCAGCTTTGCAGGAACTTAAAAAGAAATACAGAATGATCTGCGTTACAAACAATCCGGTTCTGCCCGCAAGAAAAACTCTGGAAGCTGTAGGAGTTTCTGAATTCTTTCCGGAAATTATCGGGCTTGATACATGCAAAGTCTCAAAGCCTCACGAAAAACCTTTCCTGCTGGCTTGCGAAAAGACCGGCGCAAAGCCTGAGGAATGTCTTTCGGTGGGTGACCGCTTCGACATAGACCTGGCCCTTCCTATGGAACTTGGCATGGGCGGCATTCTTGTTTCCGGCGTTGAAGATGTGTGGACACTTCCGGAAGTTTTATAGACGAAAACAGAAACTGGACTTAGAATAGTAATATCATCATTTAAACGAGGATTAATATGAAAAAAATTACTATTCTACTGGCTGCCGTTCTGGCACTTTCAATGGCTTTTATCTCATGTGCTAACAATTCTGACAGCGGATCTTCTGGCGGTTCTGCAGGTGGAGATTCCGGAAATCCGGGAGCTTCAACACCAGACTATTTTGCAGAAGGAACTACTACCTGCACAATTACATCTGCCGTTGGGGAATTCACAATCACTGCAAAAGGTGAAAACGACAAAATCTACAAAGAAAGCGATTCTAAAATCATTCTTATTTCAAAACAGGATGTAGACAATGGGGATGATGCTCCTGCATACAATCTTTCAGGAAATTTTCTTGGACAGATCCTGAACAAAACAAAGGGGTCCGTACTGAATCTTAACGGCGTAACCCTTTCAAACGCAGATGCACCTGCAATCTACGGTGAAAAGAAAGTCGAACTTTCTGCAAAGAAAGATACTGTGAACGTCATTGCAGTTGCAAAAAAAAGTGCTACAGAAAAGCTTGCTGCTGTTCAGTGCGATAAAGGAATTGAAATCGGTGGTTCCGGAATATTATCCATCAACGGTTCAATTTATCACGGAGTAAAGGGCGGAGACGTAAAAGTTAAAGGAAGCGGAACATTCACAATTCAGGGAACTACAGATGGCTCTGCAATCAACTGTGAAACATTCTATGTAAAGGATGATACGAAGTCATTCACTCTGGCTTTATTGAATTCAAAAAACGGAATTAACGCTGATAAATCAATTGAAATTTGCAGAGGAAAATTCATACTGACTGATCTTGAAACAGGACTTAAAACAGGAAATGCTGCAGAAAAAAATCCTTACATCACTCTTGGGGTTCAGGAAGGAACACCTCAGGGAAAATTAAAGTTTACATGCAGCAAGGTTACAACCTTCACAAAAACTGAAGGCGAATGCAAGATTGCTTCTTACGTAGAAGGCGTTCCAGCCAACTAAAAGCAAAAGGCTGTCCTTTATGGACAGCCTTTTTTATAAGTCAACTTTCTTCGAAAGTTTCCATATTGAACACCGGCCTAAAACGCTCCTTCATCGCGTTTTTTAACGGCCTTACACATGACCCAGATGCGATTCGAACGCACTACCTGTCGCTTAGGAGGCGACCGCTCTATCCATGTGAGCTACAGGGTCAGGATATTTTCACAGCAGATTAGAACAGTCCGCTGATAATTCCATCATCATCTACATCGATATTTTCGGCAGCAGGAACTTTTGGAAGTCCTGGCATTGTCATTATATCACCTGCAAGAATTACTACAAAGCCGGCGCCTGCGTAAAGCTGAACGTCGCGTACAGGGAATACGAAATCCTTTGGTGCACCGATAGCTTTTGGATCATGGCTGATTGAGCTCTGAGTTTTTGCAATACAGACCGGAAGGTTTCCGTAACCTTTATCTTCGAATTCCTTAAGCTTCTTAAGGCTTGTTCCCTGGAATTCAACTGAACCTGCACGGTAAATTTCCTTTGCCAGAGTTTCAACCTTTTCCTTGAAGCTCATGTGATCTTCGTACATAAAGTGGAAGTCCGAAGGTTCATCACAGATTTTTACAACAGTCTTTGCAAGCTCTCTTGTTCCCTTTCCGCCGAATTCCCATCCTTCAGAAAGAACTGCCTTTGCTCCGTAATTTTCACAAAGTTCCTTGAGCTTTGCTACTTCCTTATCTGTATCTGTTACGAATTTGTTTACTGCAACAACTGCAGGAACACCGAACTTCTTGATATTTTCAATATGCACTGCCAGGTTTTCAAAGCCCTTTTCCAGTGCAAAAAGATTTTCGTCAGAAAGCTCTGTCTTTGGAACACCTCCGTGCATTTTAAGGGCACGGATTGTTGCTACGATTACAACCGCGTTTGGTGCAATACCAGCCGAGCGGCACTTGATGTCCATGAACTTTTCGGCACCAAGGTCGGCAGCGAATCCTGCTTCTGTAACAACGTAGTCGCCTGTCGCAAGAGCTGAAAGTGTAGCATTTACCGAGTTACATCCGTGAGCAATATTTGCAAAAGGACCGCCGTGAACAAAGGCCGGAGTTTTTTCAAGAGTTTGAACCAGGTTCGGACGGATGGCATCTTTCAGAAGAGCGGCAACGGCACCTGTACAGTTCAGCTGACCGAATGTAACGTCTTCCTTGTTGTAATTCTGTGCAATAACGATGCGTGAAATGCGTTCCTTAAGTTCTGTAATAGATTTTGAAAGACAGATGATTGCCATGATTTCAGAAGCAACGGCAATTGTAAAATGATCTTCGCGAGGAACCCCCTGCATCTTTCCGCCCATACCGATTACGATATTGCGGAGTGCACGGTCGTTTAAGTCTACACAGCGTTTCCAGCTGATTGTACGAGGATCAATATTCAGGGCATTTCCCTGCTGAAGGTGATTGTCGATGATTGCGGCAATCAGGTTGTTTGCAATTGAGATAGCGTGAAGGTCACCTGTAAAGTGCAGGTTGATGTCTTCCATTGGAACGATCTGAGCGTAACCGCCGCCACAGGCACCGCCCTTTACACCAAAGCATGGCCCAAGAGAAGGTTCACGGAGAGCTACTACAGATTTTTCACCGATTCCACGAAGTCCGTCTGCAAGGCCGATTGATACAGTTGATTTTCCTTCACCTGCAGGAGTTGGAGTAATAGCTGTTACAAGAATGAGCTTTCCGCGTTTTGAAGGAACAGCAGCTTTTTCCTGAAGTCTGCGGAGAGTAGGCATTGTAAGTTTTGCCTTGTAATTTCCGTAAAGATCCAGATCATTTTCAGAAAGGCCGATTTTTTTGGCTACATCTGTAATTGAAGCCATTTTATTTTTCTGTGCGATTTCGATATCAGAAAGCATTAATTACCCCGTATAAAAAAATGTCTTTCAATTATAAAGGAGAATCGAAAAAAAAAGAACCCCGCACATGAGCGGGGTTTTCGGAACTTAAGCTGCCAGGTAATCTTCCAGGCGGCGCATACGGGTTGGATGCTGCATGCGTGTAATAGCGTGCTTTTCAATCTGACGGATGCGTTCCTTTGTAAGGCTGCATTCTTCACCTACTTCTTTAAGCGACATAGGTTTCATTCCTGAAAGGCCGTAACGCAGGCGGATAACCTTTGCTTCATTAGGACGAAGAGTTCCAAGAACTTCTTCGATATCTTCTTTCATGCTGGCTGTTTCTGCTTCCTGTGCAGGGCCTGAATGAAGAGTATCTTCTACAAAGTCACCAACGTGACTGTTTTCTGTCTGGGCTCCGCTTACAGGAGCATCAAGAGAAACCATGTCGCGGGAAATGTTGATCATTTCACGAACATGCATTGGTTCCATATTGAGCATACCGGCAATCTGTTCGAATTCTTCAGCTTCGCTCAGCATTCCCTTGATTTCCTTACGTGCATGCTCAATCTGAACAAGTTCATTTGCACGGTTCATAGGAAGTCTGATTGCGCGGCTCTTTTCGCATACAGCTTTAAGAACACTCTGGCGAATCCACCATACTGCATAAGAGATGAAGTGATATCCTTTTGAAACATCATATTTTTCTATTGCAGTAAGAAGTCCCAGGTTTCCTTCGCTGATAAGATCTGTAAGTTCCAGACCATGGTTCTGATATTTCTTTGCTACGTTTACAACAAAACGCAGGTTTGAGTTCACAAGTTTATCACGGCTGGCTTTGTCACCGGCCTGTGCTTTTTTTGCAAGTTCACATTCTTCTTCATATGACAGAAGCGGAATTCTGTTGATTTCTTTAAGATACATACCCAAAATGTTTTCGTCTTTCATACTCGAAGTCTCCTTACTAAAAAAAGAATTTACATAAAATTAATAGCAAGTTTTGTGCCAATTATTAACTCAGGATGAATTTTCCCTAAATTACAGCAAATTCCTTGTTTTTTATGCTTTTTTGATTCTTTTTACTTGCCTTTTCGACCCACTTTAATTATTTTGCGATTCTTTTGAGTCATTTTGATACACAGTGCCCCATACAAGGTGATTTTGGGTCAAAATGGCTTTTTATGTTGCCGAAATCCCTGATTTTTATTAATTTAAACGTAATAAAATCATAAATTAACGCGTTCTGCGCGTATAAAGAGGCTTAATATGAAAATCACACCATTAGCAGACAGAATTCT
>JAZLIM010000159.1:0-2239 GCA_045617385.1 Treponema sp. | reverse complement strand
GCCACTACAACTTTTCCTTTCGGTTCACCTTTCTTTCCTGTTCTTGAAAGATACTCCTTGATTACTTCAAAGGCCCACTTTGCAGCCTCTGCCGACATAAGAAGCTGAGGAAGGAATACGGTTTTCTTTTCAAAGCCCTTTCCTACAACATCAAGGCCCGGAATCAGATAATCGTTTATGATTTTTACAGCTTCTTCATTCTGAAGAAGTTCCGTAGTGATTCTGGCGGCTTCTTCCTTAAGACCGCGGATAACTGCATTGCTTAAAGGGTGAACGTTCTGAGCCTGTTCATTTCCTGAAGCTTGCGGAGCTGTTCCTTTAGCGGAAGACGGGCTTCCGGAAACAGGAGCTGCAACTGTTACTCCCTGGGCAAAACCGATGTATTCAAGACAGTCCTTATCGTAGCCTTTAAGAAGGCAGAATGAATGGTAGGCTTTTTTGATTTCAAGGGCCAGTGGATTTATGATTGCAGAAGTAAGTCCGTTCTCCATGGCCAGAGTAAAGAAAGCCCCTGTTACGAATTCACGGTTCGGAAGACCGAAGGAAATATTTGAAACTCCAAGAACTGTACCGATGCCCATGGCGGTTACCTGCTTTACAGTTTCCAGTGTTGCAAGAGCCGCATTGGTATCGGAACTAACAGACATGGTAAGGGCATCAATCAGAATATTTTTCTTCGGGATTCCGTAATGTTCAGCCCGCTTAAGAATTTTGTGCACGATTTTCATTCGGCCGGCGCTTGTTTCCGGGATTCCGCTTTCATCAAGAGTAAGGGCAACCACCACTCCACCGTATTTCTTTACAAGCGGGAATACGGCGTCCATCACTTCACGTTTTCCGTTTACGGAATTTACAAGTGCCTTTCCGTTGTAACGGCGGAGAGCCGCTTCCATTACATCAGGAGAAGAAGTATCCAGCTGAAGAGGAATATCGGAAATGCTCTGAAGTTCCGTCATTACGCGGACCATCATTTCTTTTTCGTTGATTTCAGGAAGCCCTACGTTCACATCAAGCACGTGGCTTCCGGCGTTTATCTGTTCAAGTCCCTGCTGGATAATGTAAGGAATGTCGTTATTGCGGAGAGCTTCCTTGAACTTTTTCTTTCCCGTAGGGTTAATGCGTTCCCCGATTATTACAGGCTTTGTTCCGATCTTTATCTGGACTGCTTTTGTGTATGAAGAAATTGTTGTGTCATTCTTTTCTGTTACTTCAACAGGTTCAAGTTTTTTGATTTCTGATGAAAGTTTTGCAATGTGCGCAGGAGTTGTTCCGCAGCAGCCTCCGAAAATCAGAGCACCTTCCTTAGCGAATTTCTTCATCTCGTTTGTGAAGGCATTTGGGCCAACGTTATATACAGTCTTTCCGCCAACAACTTCAGGAAGGCCCGCATTCGGTTTGATGATTACAGGAAGGCTTGAAGCTTTTATGAGGCGGCTTACTGCATCCTTAAGATCTGCAGGACCAAGTCCGCAGTTCAAACCAAGAGCAGAAACTCCAAGGCCTTCAAGAATGGAAACCATTACTTCAGGAGTACTTCCCGTAAGGAGTCTTGAAGATTTATCGTAAACGTTTGTAACAAGAACCGGAAGTTTTTTACCGGCAGCTTCCATGGCTTCTTTTGCAGCAATCACCGCCGCTTTAGTTTCGTAGGCATCGTTCATTGTTTCAATGATTACTGCGTCCACTCCCTTGCATTCAAGGGCAATGCTTATGGATTTTTTGAAAAGTGAAACGGCATCTTCAAAATCCAGGTCTCCCATTGGTTTAAGAAGTTTTCCGCAAGGGCCTACATCGTAAGCTACAAAGCATGGATGCTCTTCTGCTTCTTCAGGCGAAAGAGTCTTCAGAAAATCTTTTTTTGCTTTATTGGCATTCTTTACTGCTGCAGGAATAATTGCTTTCAGTTCATCGTCTGTAAACTTTCCTTCGTATGCACCAAAGGTATTTGTACAGACAATATTGGAACCACTTGAGTAGTAGTTATAGTGAAGAGACACGATCTTATCTGCATGTTCAAGGTTCCAGCGTTCAGGAAGTTCACCGGGTTTCAGGCCCTGAGCCTGAAGAACAGAACCGGTTCCACCATCCAGAAAAAGAAACTGTTTCCCAAGTATGTCGCTTAATTTTTTCATAACTACTCCTTGCCGTTTTTTATTCCAATAAACGCAGTCACGCTTTTTTCGGGTGCCATAATCAGCGTATCCATTAACGTAAGCCCTATTTTACTGCAGTTCAGCAT
>JAZLIM010000158.1:0-7897 GCA_045617385.1 Treponema sp. | reverse complement strand
CAGCAAGATTCTTACTACAGGAAATGAACTTGAAGGTGACGGCATTATGGAGTTTTCAAAAACCCTGAATGTCAAGGAATTATATGAATACGCAAAGGCCGTAAAGCTTTCTACAGAGGAAATTCTTCAGAATCTTTCTTTCGAAGATTTGAAACGAACTTTCACGGAAGATGATAAAAAGCGGCTTTTTGATTCCGGTTGCATTAGTCATGAAGAAAGTGCTGTCTGGCTTATAGATTACTGGTGCGGAAAAAATGTAGCCGGCCTTATAAAAATGCCTTTCAGCCGCCACTGGATCATGCACGTTGAAGCCATGCAGAGAATCAAGAACAGACTCTGCAAAGAAGCCCGTAAAGGTGTGGATCCTGTTGCTTACTGTGGTTTTTCATGTAATCACTGTTTCTTAAGCCAGTGGTGCGGAGGCTGCCGTACGGAATATAATGCCTGTTCATTTGCAACCTGTTCTCCGGATAAGATTTGTCCTAACGTGAAATGCTGCCGCGAAAAAGGTTTTGACGGATGTTATGAATGTTCAGAAATCGGGACCTGTAAAAAAGGCTTTTATGTCGAAGGAAATGACGGCGCAAATGCTGCAAAAGCCCAGGCCCTGTTTGTTTCGAAATACGGAAAAAAAGCATTCCTGAAAGTTCACGACAAACTTCACGAAAAATATGATTTTTCAAAAACACAGGAAATCCTTGGACAGGATTTACATAAAGGCCTTGAAATTCTTGAAGAGGTAAACAAATGATTCAGGATATTTTTCCATATAAATTGAACAACCAGTTCGTGCAGAATGTTATTCCTTCTGAAAATGATAAAGTCATGATTTTTGATCAGGGTAAAGTCATGGCTCACCTTGAAGCTTCAAGCGTAACGTTTCCAACAGTAAAGAATGCCTCTGATTCAGGAGTTTCTTCTGACAGCCTCGTTTTTCTTTTTTCTATTAGTAATGAAGAAGGGGTGAAAGAAGCTTATTTTCTTTATCAGAAAACTGACATTCAGATTCCGGGCTTTGAGTTTACAGACCTCCGCCAGATCCGTGACACAGAAATGGATTTTATGTACAAAGTCATGGCGATGATGACAGCAAAGCATCTTTCTGACTGGTACCGCGATACAAAGTTCTGCGGCCGCTGCGGATGTAAAACAGTTCATTCAAAAACTGAACGTGCCATGATCTGCTCAAACGAAAACTGCGGCTATACAATGTATCCCCGCATAATGCCTGCTGTAATTGTGGGCGTAATAAACGGGGACAAACTTCTTCTTACAAAATATCGAAAAGGTTATGCTAACAATGCACTTATCGCAGGCTTTACTGAAATTGGTGAAACTCTGGAAGAAACTGTTGCCCGCGAGGTAATGGAAGAAGCAGGCTTAAAAGTAAAAAATATCCGCTATTATAAATCTCAGCCATGGGGACTCGCCAATGATATTCTTACAGGCTTTTACTGCGACGTAGACGGCGACACCACAATCCGCATGGATGAAAACGAACTTAAAGAAGCAGCTTTTGTAAAGCGTGAAGATATCATTCTTCAGCCAACAAAAGTAAGCCTTACAAACGAAATGATGATGCGCTTCAAAAACGGCGAAGAATGCTGAAAAAATAAATGAGAAAATAGTAAAGGATTAAAACAGGATTATGTACCCATCAGTTGAAGAAGCCCTGAATGAATTAAAAATCGCAGAAAAATTAAATCCAGGTCCTTGGATTAAGCATTCAGAAAATGTAGGACTTGCAGCAAGAAATATTGCTCATTGTATTCCTGGAATGAATGAAGAAAAAGCCTATGTCGTTGGTTTATTACATGACATTGGAAGAAGAGTAGGAATTGTTAATATCCCAAAACATGTTTATGAAGGCTATAAATATTGTATGAAGAAAAACTGGGATGAACCTGCACGAGTTTGTATGACACATTCTTATGTTTTTATGAAAGACGAATTCAATTTTAAACCGAACACATTGGAAGAATTTGAAATCAAACAAAATCTTTTAAAATATGATACAGCAGATGATTATGACCGCCTTATTCAAATGTGTGATTCCCTAGCTGCAGACTATGGATTTGTTATTCTGGAAAAAAGATTTGTAGATGTTACAAGACGCTACGGAATAATGGAAGATTACATAAAAGGCTGGGATGTTGTATTTAAAATTAAAGAAGATTTCGAAAACCGGATGAGTTGTTCAATTTATGACGTCCTTCCAAATATTGGAATTACTACTTTACTTTCACCAAAACCATGGACACCTCCTGCAGAAAAGAAGCCAGCAATAAAACTTGAAACAGAAAGACTGATTCTTAGAAATTATACCCTTGAAGATTTTGATGCACTCTACGAAATAATGTCAGATCCCGAGACTATGCAGCATTATCCATCACCTTTTGATGAAGAAAGAACAAAAGGCTGGATTACCTGGAATCTGGAAAATTATAAAAAATACGGCTTCGGACTTTGGGCTGTCGTGCTTAAAGAAACAGGAGAGTTTATAGGAGACTGCGGAATAACAATTCAAAATATAGACGGACAGATGCTACCTGAAATCGGTTATCATATTAACAAAAAACATTGGCGTAAAGGATATGCAAAAGAAGCTGCCAGGGCGGTAAGAGACTGGGTATTCACATATACAGATTACAAAGAAATTTATTCTTACATGAAATATACAAACATTGGATCTTACTCTACTGCATTGGCAAATGGAATGAAAAAAGTTAAGGAATATCCTGATCCAAAAAATATTATTTCTTATGCATACTCAATTACAAAAGAAGAATGGGAAAAATTATAAAAGAAACATCAAAACTTATTTTCTTTGATATCGACGGAACTCTTTTAACAGAAACAAAAGATCACTGCGTTTCTGAGTCTACTACCAGGGCTCTGGAGCTTCTCAGAAAAAACGGACACATCTGCATCATTAATACGGGACGCCCTTACGCCTGTCTGGACAGTACGATTAAAAGCATTGTTGTGGACGGCTATATCTGCGGCTGCGGCACTTACATCAGAATCGGAGATGAAGTTCTCCTTGCTCATCACATTGAAAAAGACTTGTGTTATAAAATCATTTCTGAACTTGAAGCCTGTCACCTTGAATGGAACCTGGAAGGGGAGAAGGCACTGTATTATTCCGAAAAGCCTTACAAAACTTTTCTTGGTGCAGAAGCTCTGGATCTGAAATCAAAAATCCCGGGAAACATTCACGCAGTTTCAGAAAAAGATTTTGATAAAATCAGCTTCGACAAATTCATTATGGCCTGTACGCCTGAATCAGATTTTGAGCGCTTCTATAATGCATTTAAAGATGATCTGACTTTTATAGACCGGGGCGGATTTTATGAACTTGTTCCGAAGGGTTTTTCAAAGGCAACGGGTATGAGATTTCTTGAAGACTATCTGAATGTTCCGCACAAAAATACAATTGCCTTTGGCGACAGCTCGAATGACATTCCCATGTTCGAATATGCAGAAACTGCTGTCTTAATGGGCGGTGCAAGAGAAGAACTCCGGAAGTATGCCACTTTTGTTACAACGAAAATTACAGAAGACGGAATCTATAATGCGGTGAAAAAGCTTGGGCTGATTTAAATTCGCCTGATTTCTGCGCAGGAACCGAGCGATTGACGCCCGGCCCGGTCTGTTTTAAACTTCTAGAAAAGAATGAATTCCTGAAAAACGGGTAGGGGTAAATTTATGAAAATCGCCGCAACATACGACAAGGAAACAGGAAACGTTTTCCAGCACTTCGGACATACACAGTTTTTTAAGATTTATGAAATCTCGGAAGGTAAAGTTACCGGAAGCGAAGTAATTGATAACGGCGGCTTCGGGCATCACGATCTGGCAGTTTATCTGAAAAATCTTGGAGTGGAAGTTCTTATTCTTGGTAACAGGGGTCAGGGCGCTATTGATGCTCTGAACAACGCAGGACTCAAGCAGTATGCCGGCGTTACAGGCAGTGCCGATGATGCCGCTCTGGCTTTTGCCCGGGGAACTCTGGTTCATAACGAAGATGCAAAATGCGCTCACAAGCATGAACATCATGATGAACCAAAATTCAAGATCATGAAATAATCAGATTTTCCCTATGAAAAAAGTTTTAGAAATTCTATACAGACATCAGGATGAAAAGTACGGGGATTTTATTGCCAGGCTTGTTCCAACACTTCCCCGGAATTCTTTTATTGGAATCCGTTCGCCGGAATATAAAAAGATTCTGAAAGAGCTTCATACTGAAGCGGAAGACGGAATTGCTGAATTTATGGATTCTCTGCCTCATCAGTTCCATGAAGAAAATGTACTGCAGGTCTGCCTTATAAACGAAATGAAGGATTACGATGCTTCTTTGAAGGCTCTTGAAAAATTTCTTCCCTATGTTAATAACTGGGCTGTAAGTGACGGGCTTGGCTCTAAGGTTTATGGAAAAAATTCTGAAAAACTGATCACTAAGATTGAAGCCTGGATGAAAAGCAGTGAGCCTTACACTTTACGCGTGGCCATGCTTTTTATAAAGAAATATTTCCTGAACGAAAATTATAAACCTGAATATCTGGAATGGGCAGCATCAATCCGTTCAGATGAATATTACGTGAATATGATGACCGCCTGGCTTTTTGCTGATGCCCTGGTGTTTCAATGGGATTCAGCGGTGGAATTCCTGAAAAATAAAAAGCTGGCACCCTGGACTCATAACAAAGCAATTCAGAAAGCCCGGGAAAGTTTTAGAATTACAGATGAACAGAAGGAATATTTAAAATCTCTGAAAGTCTCCTAAGCTTCTTCAGTCTATCTGAAAAAGTACATTCCCTGAAGCGAAAGGAAAAATCCTGATTCATAAGGGCTTGTTGTGCTTTCGCCGTTCAGTACATAAATCTGTTTTCCGGCAAAGTTGTAGCCTGCCCGAAGCGAAATGGTAGTCACACTGATTTCTCCATAAGCACAATAGTACTGGTACCTGAAGTCTTTTTCTGTGTCTATCCGGAATTTCGCAAAGTTGTTTGAAAGCCCTGCCGAAATGTACATTCCGTCTTTTAAAGGACCGTTCATAAACGGGTAGCAGCGTAAAGAAAAATCAAATTTCAGATCTACCGGTAAATCAATTCCTACAAGAGAAAACTGCCCGTTCATACGGAACATATTTTTTGGAAGCAGAACGAACTGAGTAATCGGAAGTCCTGACCAGTCAATGAAAGTATTGAAATACTCACTTTTGTATGAGAAGTGTACCATTGGGAGCGGAACTACAAAAACATCCAATCCCCAGACCTGTACGCCGAAGTCTGTTGCTGCAAGTCCGCCTCCAACGGTGAACGTAACAGAATCGTTTTTTATGATTTCGCGGCTGTACATAAGGACGCCTGCAAAATTCTTGTAGGATGAAAAAGGATTAATGGCATTGCTCCCAACCAGGAAGAGAAATGCGTCCTTTCCCGAAGCGATTCTGCTGAAGGCATTTATGTGGTGATAATTTTTTTCGTCAAATCTGGGAATTCCTTTTGAGAAGGTATCAAGGCCGTAGGAGAATCTGAATGAAATGAAATCAGGACTTTTTGAAACGGAAGTTTTGTTTTTTCTTCCCATTAATTGCAGGGAAACTGACGGGTTGAAAAGAAAGTTTTCATTTTCGAGCTGAAGCATATTAAAACCGGCGCCAGGTATAGTAAACCATTTATATTCTCCGGCAGTCTTTTCTGTTTCCGGTTTTTCATCAACGAATGCAGGTGAGACTATCGTCCATGCAATCAGAAGTGAAATGAAAAACTTTTTTAAAATCCGTATCTTCATATTTTTTATTTTACTGGAAGTTTCTCCAGTACGCATAGGGGTCTGACGAAAAAGAGTTTTTTATATTAGAATGAATTCTCATTCAAGGAGAAACAAAATGAGTACAGTAATCTATACAAAAAACGCACCGGATGCCATCGGGCCATATACACAGGCAAGGGTAGTGGCAGGACTGGTTTTCACTTCAGGTCAGATTGCAATCAATCCTGAATCGGGGAACGTTGAGGCAACTGATATTGCCGGTCAGACACACCAGGTGTGCAAAAATCTTTCAGCAGTTCTTGAAGCAGCCGGTTCTTCACTTGATAAGGCTGTTAAGACAGTCTGCTTCCTTTCAGACATGGGAGATTTTGCAGCATTCAATGAAGTTTATGCACAGTACTTTACTTCAAAGCCGGCACGTTCCTGTGTTGCAGTAAAAACTCTTCCAAAGAACGTTCTTGTTGAAGTAGAAGTAGTTGCCGAAGTTTAGTCTTCTTTTTCTTTCAGGCTCCAGTTTGAACCGTCAAAGACATAGATTTTCTCTTCGCAGTTTTTCTGGAGCCCGTTGCCCCAGAAATGTTTTTTGTCCCTGTTTTCCAGGTAACAGCAGATACTGGCATTAAGGGCTCCATGGGCAACAATCATTACACGTTCAACATTTCTTCCGGCCAGCGGTTCAATTTCATTCTGAATGAATTCCTTTGTCCGGACGCAGCATTCTTCAATTGATTCGCCTTTTTCGGGCGGAAAGTACTTGTCGGGTTCGTCAAAGAAAAAGCGGTAAGGACAGTCAGGTGCAAGCCAGTCTTTGTAGTAGGCACCGTCGTATATTCCGAAACTTAGTTCCTGAAGCCGGTCATCTTTTGTGATTTCCACATTTCCGTTTCCGCGGATAAGCTCTGCAGTGTGGAATGCACGTTTCAGCGGGGAAGAATAAATCCTGTCAAAACGAACGTTTTTCAACTTTTCACCCAGTTCCTTTGCGGCGGAAATTCCTTCTTCGTTAAGCTCAATATCTGTACGCCCCTGAAGGCGGTTTTCTGCATTCCAGACGGTTTTTCCGTGTCGTACCAGGTAAAGTTCCATTTCTGTTCCCTATGAAAGCATTTCTCTTTTTCTGCAGTGTTCTATTGCAGGAATAAACTGTTCTATATCTTTTAGTGAAAAACCCATCTGATCTAAATAAAGCTGTCCCATATCGGCCTTGGCTTTTAAAAGGAAATTCCGGGTTTCTGCATCTATATCGGGACCAAAGCTGTCTTCTGTAATCAGGACATAAGATCTTGCTACGTCATATTCTTTTGGACCGTGGCAGAGATTCATGAAGTCGATGACCCAGACCTTTTCAGAGGCATCCTGAGACAAGAGCAGGTTTCCAAGATGGAAGTCGCCATGGCAGAGTGAATTTCCGTCCGGTAATGAATCTGCTTCCGGGTATTCAAAATACTTCAGATAGTCTTTGTATGAGATACAGTCTTCGGAATTATGGCTTATAAAATCCTTATGGATGGAAGCAAGGGTGATGAATTTTCGGGCAACGAATTCAGGATTCTGCATATTTGAAAAAACATCGTGCAATAAGTCGTTTCCGTTTATTTTTTCGTAAACGATTCCCGTTCTGCCGTCCATAACGTCCGGAACAATTTCAAATGCTTTTGGAGAAGGAATACCCAGTTTATTTACAAGGGAAGAATTATTGAATTCCCGTTCAATGTTTTCTTCAAGATATCCTGATTTGAAAAGCTTAAGGATTTTTCCGTCAGCATAATCAAAAACATCTGCTGTGTTTCCTGTTGCAATCTGATTCATTACTTTTTCACTCATAAACGTTCTCCTATAGGAATATAATAATGGGAATTAGAAATGATGTCATTCCCTGAAAATTTGTAAATTTCGGAATCTATTGAATTAAGAAGAGAATCCTTATAGCATCTGTTACATCATACATGCAAAGGCGCAGAATGAGTGACGCAGTCTGTACCTTTTTTTTATCAAATGGTCCCTGAGCTTGTCGAAGGTCCCATTTGTTTTCCGGACTTTCTGCAAGAGGGGGTACTCTATGGAAAATTTGATTTCGAATACTAATCTGATTAATGATCAGCTTGCCCGTTACGGC
>JAZLIM010000157.1:0-4910 GCA_045617385.1 Treponema sp. | reverse complement strand
TGATTTCTTTGTGTTCTATGTGCTCTTTGTGGCAGAAAATTTAATTATTTGAAATTCTTAACACCGTCTAAATCAAGTGTTGCGAAAAGATCATCGATTGTTTCGCGGCGGCGGATTTCTTTGAATGTTCCGTCAGGACGCATAAGGATTTCTCCGCAGCGGAGCTTTGAGTTGTAGTTGAAGCCCATAGCTCTTCCATGTGCACCGGCGTCATGAAGAATTACAAAGTCCCCTTTCTGGATTTCAGGAAGCTCACGCTGAACGGCAAACTTGTCTGAGTTTTCACAAAGGCTTCCTACAATATCGTATACATGATCTTTTGGAGCATTTTCTTTTCCACAGACTGTTACTTCATGGTAGCTTCCGTAAACGCCAGGGCGCATGAAGTCGGCCATACATGAGTCGAGCCCGATGTATTCGCGGTAAATATGTTTTTCGTGAACAGCTGTAGAAACGAGCCATCCGTATGGTCCTGTAATAGGACGACCACATTCCCAGTAAATGGCCATCGGGTCAAGGCCTGCAGGAACAACAACACGGTCATATTCCTTACGGATTCCCTGAGCAACGTAATCGTAATCAACTGCTTTATCGCCTGGCTTATAAGGAATACCGATTCCGCCACCAAGGTCAACGAATTCGATATTTACCCCAACCTTTTCTTTGATTTCTGCAGCAAGTTCAAAAACAAGTTTTGCTGTATCAACGAAGAAATCAGGATTCAGTTCATTTGAAGCAACCATAGTGTGGAGACCGAAGTGTTCTACACCAAGTTCCTTACACTTTGCATAAGCTTCAAGTATCTGGGCTCTTGTAAGTCCGTACTTTGCTTCTTCTGGCTTTCCGATAATTCCGTTACATCCCTGCTTGTCTGTTCCAGGGTTGTAACGGAAACAGATTGTCTTCGGGAATTCTCCGCCAAGAGCATTCTTCAGAAATTCGATATGTGTAATGTCATCAAGATTGATGATGTTTCCCTGTTCGTAAGCAACCTGAAATTCTTTGGCAGGAGTTTCGTTTGATGTGAAGATTACATGGTCACCAAGAATACCGCTCATTTCTGAAAGCATAAGTTCAGGAAGTGAAGAACAGTCAGCACCACAACCTTCGTCTGCAAGGATTTTAAGGATGTATGGGTTTGGACATGCTTTAACGGCATAGTGTTCGCGGAATTTCGGGAAGATAGAAAAAGCTTTTGTGAATTTTTTAAGGTTGTCACGGATAGCTTTTTCATCGTAAATGATGAACGGTGTCGGGAAATCGCGTACCAGGTTTGAAAGCTGGTCTTTTGTTAAAGGGAATGTCTTTTCCATTTTTATACTCCTTAAGTAAAAAAGGCTGCCCGAAGACAGCCCTGTATTTTTTTGCTTGGATTGCAACGGCTGCGCCTGCAACCCATGAATTATTTAAAGTTTTGAAAGTTTTTCATTCAAAAGTTTTGTTGCTTCTTTTGGATTTGCTTTTCCGCCGGATACTTTCATTACCTGTCCCATAAGCCAGCCTACAACGTTTGTTTTTCCGCCTTTGTAGTCTTCAACAGCTTTAGGGTTTGCAGAAATTACCTGGTCAACGAATGCTTCAATTGCACCTGCATCAGAAACAGATTCCATGCCTTTTTCTTTAATGATAACAGATGGCATTTTGTTGCTTGAAAGCATTTCTGCAAAAACTTCTTTACCCTGTTTTGAAGTGATTTTCTGTTCTTCAAGGGCATCAGCAAGTTCTGTCATGTGAGCTGGTGTAATTTTTACATCGTTGATTGTTTCATTCTTTTCGTTCAGAACAGCAAGCAGTTCAGAAAGCATAAGGTTTGCAACACGTTTAGGAGATTTTGCTTTTGATGCAGCTTCTTCAAACCACAGAACCAGGTCACGGCTAGCTGTAAGAGTTTCAACGTCGAAATCAGAAAGACCGAATTCTTTCTTGAATCTCTGGCGTTTTGCTTCAGGAAGTTCACCAACCTTAGAAGCAGCTTCCTTAATAAGTTCTTCAGAAACTGTGAAAGGTTTGATATCAGGTTCAACAACAAAGCGGTAGTCTACGAAAGAGTTCTTTGTACGCTGTACAACAGTCTGTTTCTTTTCGTCATCCCAACCCATTGTTACTTTGAAACCTGCATTGAATTCCTGGCGGTCTTCCTGGAATTCCTTAAGCTGGCGCTGTGCTTCATAAGCACATGCTTCCTTAATCTTTGAGAATGAGTTCAGGTTCTTGATTTCCGAAATCGGTGTGTGGTAAAGCTTTCCGTCTTCCCAAACGTTCAGGTTGATGTTGGCGTCACAACGCATGTTTCCTTCTTCAAGGTTACCGTTTGTTACTTTTACATAGCGGAGAATTTCGCGAACGTTCTGGAAGAACAGAGCGGCTTCTTCCCCCGAAGTCATATCAGGCTTTGTAACAATTTCGATAAGCGGAGTACCACAGCGGTTATAGTCAATGTAAGAGTGGTTACCTGCAAGGTGAAGAGACTTACCTACGTCCTCTTCAAGGTGAATGCGTTCAATACGCACGCGACGGTATTTTGCATCTCCGTTTTCAATTACACAAGGTTCACCCTTGAAGTTCTTGTCACGGCATTTTGCTCCTCCCGGCTGTTCATCCTTTGGATAATGAATGAAAGGAAGATCAACATAACCGTCTGTACAGAGAGGAATATCGTACTGAGTAATCTGATAACCTTTTGCAAGGTCAGGATAGAAATAATGTTTACGGTCAAATTTTGTAAAGCGTGCAATGTTACAGTTCAAAGCCTGGCCTGCAACAGCACCAAGTTCAACGTATCCTTTTGAGACACGTGGCATAGCACCAGGAAGTCCAAGACATACAGGACAAACGCGTGTATCAGGCATACCACCATAACGGTTTTCACATGCACAGAAAGCCTTGGTTTTTGTTAAAAGCTGAGTATGGATTTCACATCCAATTACAATTTCCCATTTTTCGATCATATCCATATTATATGAAAAAAATGCTCTTTATGCTATAATCCGAAATATGATTGTTTCAGTTATTTTTGCTGTATTTCTTTTTGCTGCAGTTGTTCTTTATACCACAGGTTATGTAAAAAAAATCAATAAAATGCAGTTCATTACGCTCCCATTGATTCTTCCTTTCAGCCTGGGAACTGTGATTCCTCTTTACCTTATGAAACTGCCTGACTCAATCCACATTATGGTTCTTTCCATACTTGCAGTAGTTTCCGCAGTGGTGAATCTTGTTCTTACAGAAACAAAAGTAAAATACAGGGATCACCTGGAAAATCTTTTCAAGCTGATCTGCGTTATATTGTGGATTCACTGTTTTTATTCGGTTTTCTTCGTTTACAGAATCAGCCTTGTCTGTGTAATTCTTACAGGTCTTGTTTACATTGCATTAACCGTTGCATCGATAATCTTTTTCAAACTTAAAAACTTCAAAAAGCTTATTGTTTTTCTTCTTGTTGTAAGTCTTTCATGGTTCCTGAACTTCCTGACCCTAACAAACCTGATCTATTCGGGAAAACTTTATTTCATTTCAGGAGTCTTTGCTTCCATTTTCATGGTAGCATCCAATACCTTAAGTTTTTCTTCCGAACTTAAAGTAAAATACAGGCACACAGAAATCCTTTTGAACTGCGGGTTCATTCTTTCAAATCTTCTCTTTATTGCACAGACTGTTATGATGCAGCTTTTATAGAGGTCTTTCATGAAAAAAAACCTGTTACTTCTGATTCCAGCAGTTTTCTTTATTTCCTGTGCATCCTCTCCTGAAAAAGCCCCCGGAGTTGAAAGTTCTTATACAGAACCGGTCCTGCCAGAAACGGAATGCTTTTTACTGGACGATTTTGAGTCGGAAAACTACTGGTACGCGGTAAAAAATTACTGGGATTCAGAAATCGGGCCGAATTTTTCTAAAACTGCCGAGATTTCAAGAAACTGGAAGAATGATAATTCTTCCCTGCTCTGTTCCATGGAACCGGCTGCAGAAGATTCTAAATGTCAGGCATCCTGGTGCTGTGATGTTCCTCTTCTGGAAGACTGGACAGGGTTCAATTTCATTGCTTTTGACGTAAAAAACCCGGAACCGTTTGAATATGCCCTGAATTTTGCCCTCCAGGGAACGGAAAAATGGATCTGGAAGCAGACCGATGTAATTCTTGTCCCGGAAGGTGAACATACCGTGTTGTTCACCCTGGAAAACGTTGAAAAAGACATTCTTAAAGACGTAAAAAGAATTGTTTTCCAGAGCCTGAACTCAAATCCCGGCGGATTCATATATTTCGACAACCTGAGACTCTACAAATAATCTGTAACCACTCCGGGCTTTTTTAGTTTGTTGAATATAAGTTTTAATTATTTTATACTTTGGAGGTACTTATGAAACTTATTAAGAAACTTTTTGCAGTACTTTCTGTACTTTTTGTAGCCGGAACCGGCCTTTTTGCTACCCCGTTTAATTCAAATCTTTCTAAAACAGACCTTGAAAAGGTAAATTCCGGAGAAATTCTCATCAAAAAGATTAATTTTACACAGAATATGTGTCTGAACGAAGGAATCAATCCATTTGGTGATAAACTCATCAAGGTTTACCATAAACTTTACCCGAAATACCTGGCCGAAATCATCCAGAAAAGACCGGTTGAAGGCAATGAAGACCTTCCTGAACGCCTGAACGAAATTCTTGTAAACATTTCGGACTACGCAGGAATCCCGTATTTTTCAGAAAGAACACAGTCCTGGTGGGATCTTTACACCTCTGCTTCAATTGTAGAAGAAAATGACACTGAAAACGGAAAAGAAATCCTTGCAGACATTGAAATGGAACCATTTGGAACCATCAAGCAGCAGATTTTCATTGAAAAGGAAGAAAATACCCTTCTTTATGATTCAATCAACCTGAACAAGCTTTCTTATTACGATAAATTCGACTGT
>JAZLIM010000156.1:0-30401 GCA_045617385.1 Treponema sp. | reverse complement strand
CGGTAAAGTGGTTTCAAATGGGGAAGCAGGGGACGGAAACTCAGTAACATTAAAATCAGAAAGCGGATATTGGAACATAAACTTTGATCAGAATAATGCCGGAAATAAACTGGAATATTTAAATATAAAAAACTCAATTTTCACCGGTTCAAACGGACCTGCAGTAGCATTAAAATCCGTTGACGGCGGAAACAATACAGACTGGATTTTCCCGGGTCAGGCCTACACATGGACAGCAGGGGCTCCATCTGATGCAGACAAAACAAAATGGGATGTAAAAGAAAACTGGAGTCCTTCCACAATTCCTGGAAAGGGTGCTGTTGTTACAATTCCAAAAGAAAAATCAAAGTATCCGGTTCTCACTGCAAATCTTGATCTTTATTATGATTCCAACTCAAAAGGCTACATTACCATTATTGCAGACGGAACGACTCCAGGTTCGTTGGACCTTGGAAGATACAGTCTTAAAGCCGGTGAAATAACTAACAATGGTGTTTTAAGACTTGAAAGCTCAGATTTAAAACTTGATAAGCTGACAAATAACGCTCTTCTTAAACTTCAAGGAAATGAAGACTTTGGAACTCATGGTGCTTCGTCAGAGTTTGGTGTTTCTTCAGTAATTAGCGGCGACAACTCAACTGTTGAATATTACGGAACCACAGCTTCGGCTTCGGGCTGGCTTAATAAATCAGATGAATACAAGAATCTTGTAATTGATTCCGGAACAGAATTTACAGCGGCAACTTATACTCGTGGTGGTGTAGAAACAAAAAAGACAAAAACAGGTATTCTCACAAACAATGGAAAAGTAATTGTTCCTTCGGATATTACCCTTGAGTTTGTTTCTTACACTGGAACTTCTGATGAAATCGAAATCACAAATGGAACTATAAATCACACCGGTTCAGATAATGCAGTTATTGAAAATCTGAAAGTTGCTGCTAAAGCCGTACTTAACGGAACTACGGCTTCTGAAAAAACTTTATCTGCAGCTAATATAACTTATGATTCAAATCCTGATCTTGAAACAAGCGGAAATGTAAAACTTCCTGGTGGAAGTATAGGGGCTCTTAAACTCAGTTCAGGAAATCTTTCGTTTGAATCAGATGTAACAATTAACGGAGATTACGACGGAACTGGCGGAACCTTGAACGGATCCACAGAGGCAAATCCTTTAATCACATTTAAGGGAGACGTAACATTCGGAAACTTTACTCATAACGGAGACAGTGTTCTTTTCACTTCTGCAAATAATCAGGCACTTATTACAAATGATCAGGTTTTTGGAAGCGTTGAATTCAATTCAACGGGAATAAATACAAAATACACTGTAACAGGCCTCCTTCATGTTCAGGGAAATCTTACAAATACAAAAGGTCTTGATGAATCTGTAAACCTTAAAGTTTCTGGTGACTCAACATTTGCTGAAACAAAAATTACAGGCGTAAAAAAAGTAAATAACTTTGAAGTTGAAAACACTTCAAATACATATACAAAAACAGTTCTCTTCCCAGGAAACGGAAGTAACCCTCCTTCTGCAGGCAGCGGGCTTTCTGTAACAGGGAACTTTAAACTGACAGGTAACGATCGCGGTGCCAGCGGGAAATCAGTTAGAGTTTCTGCCCAGGGAACTCCGTCAGAAGATATCGCAACATGGTGGTATCTTGAAAGTGCAGATGCAGAAAAGGTTACTGTAAGTGATGCAGAAATCGGCTATGCATATTCTGCCGTGGATCTTACTTCAAAGACTGCATCCACTGGTTTTGAAACTCTGGATTCTGTAACAGGTGCCTTCACCACTTACTACTGGTTTGCAGGCCATAAGTATTACTGGTTTGGTGGAGCAGATGATAATGCCTGGGCAACCGGCGGTAACTGGAGCGTAAATGAATCAGGAACTCCAGCTCTGGCAAAGGGACCAAAACATGATGACGAAACAATTGCTGTTTGTATAAAGGGTGGGACCGTTGAGGCTTCTGCTAAACAGTTAGTTTTAGACAGAAATATCAATGTTAAAGAATTCCAGATTGATTCCGGAATCCGTACCGATCTGAAAAATTTTACAGTCAAGTCAGAAACCTTTGAAAACAACGGAATCCTTGTAATTGACGGAAGTCTCGCATCCCCGTTAGTTTCATCAGCAATTACTCATGGCTCTTCTTCTGTCGTTGAATATAAGGGCTGGACTTCTGGAATAGCCGTCAATACAACTTACGAAGGCCTAGGTCTTGCAGATTCCTATAACAATCTTCTTGTTAATGGAACAGGTGAATTCAAATATAAAGATTCTGCTGCTCTTAAAATCAGCGGAACATTTATTTCGGGAAGCGGCGTAACAAAAATCACAACCAGCGCTGCCCAGAACTTTGGCGGAACTGTTACCTTGAATGATGGAACAGGAACCACTCTTGATTCCGGTACGGAAAGCATTACGTTAAACGGAAATGTTACCTCAAGCGGAAACGTTTCTTTTGCAAGTTCTTTGGTTCTTGGAACGGATATTCAGATTCAGGCAGACGGAAAAGATGTTTCGTTCATTAAAACTGTAACTGGAAAAGAAAAGACTCTGACTTTGGGTGCTTCAGATCATCTGACTGGAAACATTACTTTTACAGGAAATGCCGGAACAGCAGACGAACCGCTTGGTGCTGTTACAGTTTATACATCGGCCACTAAGACACTGACCCTTACGGGAGCTGTTTGTACTTCAGGTCTTACTCTGGAAGGTTCAGGATTAACCGTAACATCAAATCCTGCAGCGGACACAATTTCGGTTACAGGACCGGTTACCGTAAATAACGCCGGAACTGTTTCAGTTTCTTCACCTCTCAAGGTTCTGGGAACAAGCGGAAGCTTGACTGTAAAGAACGGAACCACTCTTTCGTTTACAAAAGACCTTTCTGTTGCCTGGGATGTTACAAATAACGGAACTGTAAACGGCGGAACTTCCACCAAAATTTTCGTTACCGGATCAGTAACTAACAGCGGAACGTTCAGTATTGGAGACGGAAGTACTGTTTCTGTTAAAGGAGATGTTACAAATAACGCAGCCGCAGTTATGGGATCTTCTGCTTCAGGAGAAACTCTGGAAGTTGCAGGAAAGCTTACTGACAATGGAAATATGACTGGGGTTGAAAAAATCCTTTTCAACGGAACTCAGGATTCAGTTGAAAACCACGGAGTTCAGGAATTCAACCCGAACAGTGAAAATAAATATCAGACTCTTGAAATAAATAACGGAAAGATTTTCTCTGTAACAAAAGCATTGAAAACTGATTCTGTTTCAGTTGTAAAAGCTGATTCTGTTCTTTTCGATGGAAATCTGAAAGCCGAAAACTTTGCTGACTCTTTAACAGCCGGAAATATTACTTTCAACGGAAGCGAGACTCACGTTACAACTGTAGGAAACAGCGGAAGCCTTCTCACCTCTGGAACCGTTAACTTTAATAACGCGGTTACTGTTTCAAGTAATCTGACCCATACTGCAGGTTCTACTCATTTTGGTGGAACAGATTCTGCTTCCCTTACAGCAAGCGGAAAAGACCTTACATTCGGAACTGTGGTTCTTGAAAAGAATACAGGTATTACTGCAAATAATGTAGACTTCCAGGGAATTGTAGAAAGCAAGTCAGGCGAAGCTTTTGATTTTACCGTAAACGGAAATGACGTAAGCTTCCAGTCTACAGTGGACGGAATAAACGGCTTTGCTGTTACTGGAAACGGAAATGTTTTATTTAAGAAGACTCTTGGTAAAAACCGAAGTCTTGGACCAGTCTCAGTAAACGGAAGTGGAATCACATTCGCATCCGGCTGTACAGAAGTAACCTCAACAGGTTCAGACCAGACTTACACAGGTCCAGTTACTCTTGAAGATGATATCGTCTTCACAGGAAATAACATCAACTTCAACAATTCAGTGGATGGAACAAAGAGCTTTACTGTAAACGGAAGCGGAGAAGTAACATTCAAGAATCCTCTTGGAAAAACAACTGTTCTCGGAACAGTCTCTGTAAACGGAAGTGGAATCACATTTGCATCCGGCTGTACGGAAGTAACCTCAACAGGTTCAGACCAGACTTACACTGGCTCTGTAACTCTTGAAGAAAACGTAACCTTTACAGGAAATGACATCATCTTTAGTGATCCTGTTACTGGTGCACATATATTTACCGTAAAGGGAAGAAATATCACCTTTAATAACACTGTTGATGATTCAACTGCATTTACTGTAGACGGAAGCGGAGAAGTAACATTCAAGAACTCTCTTGGAAAAACAACAGCCCTTGGACCAGTCTCAGTAAACGGAAGTGGAATCACATTCGCATCCGGCTGTACAGAAGTGAAATCAACAGGTTCAGACCAGACTTACACAGGTTCAGTTACTCTTGAAGAAAACGTAGCCTTCACAGGAAATAATATCACCTTCAACGATTCAGTGGACGGAACAAAGAGCTTTACAGTAAACGGAAACGGTGCTGTAACATTTAATAATCCTCTTGGAAAAACAACAGCTCTCGGAACAGTCTCTGTAAACGGAAGCGGAATCACATTTGCATCGGGCTGTACAGAAGTGAAATCAACAGGCTCAGACCAGGCTTACACAGGGGCTGTCCTTTTTGAAGACGACATAACTTTCAACGGTAAAGATATTCACTTTGGTAATGCGGTAAGCGGAAATAAAAAGCTTTCTGTTTTCAGTTCAGGTGATCTTCTGTTTGATGACACAGTTAATGGAATTACTGAATTCAACGCAGATGTCCCTTCCGGAAAAACTGTATTCGGAAAGAGTCTTGGTAATACGGTTCCTCTTGGTCCTGTAACAGTAAGTTCCGGAGCAATTGAATTTGCATCCGGCTGTACGCTTGCTGACTCAACTGGCTTTACCCAGGTCTGGGACGGGCCTGTAACAATTAAAGATGACATTGTTTTCCGCGGAACAAAAGCCTGGTTTAAATACACTCTCGATTCTGATGAAACAGCCCGTGCAGTCAAAGTTGAAGGAACCGCTGAGTTCAACGGAAGCATTGGAGCTGTAAAACCGCTCAAAACATTCCAGATCACAGAGCTTTGTGATTTTGTTCCTGGAAACGAAATTGCTCTTGTAACAGAAGACTACGTTTATTTTGATGATGACGTAAACTGCAGTCAGCTTAAAATAACAAACGGCGGACTCCTTTCTCTTGCAACCGATAAAAACTGGAATGTCGGAAAGACTCTTTCCCAGGACGGAAGCGGAATGAACCGCCTTTCAGGAAGTATCATTACTTCAGGTTCGGCTTCAGTTTCATTTACCTCAAACGTTTATGTTTCAGGAAATCCTTCAGCAGCTCTCGTTCTTGGCGGGGGAGAAGGAAGCTTTACACTTTCAGAAAACCTGATTGTGGCTCTCGGTGCTGCAGAAAATGAACTGAAGATCAGGTCTCCTCTCAACGCAAAAAACATTGTTCTTTACGCAGGAAAAATCTCTGCCGAAAAGAACCTTGAAACAGGCGAAGACTTCGTTCTCCTTGGTGCTTCTTACGCTGAAGATAACGGAACAAACGCCGGAGAATATAAATACGAAAAACCGAGGGCTGCACCACACAATTATGTTCAGCGTGGAAGTGAAACTGTTCCTGGAACAGAACAGCCGGTATCGGTTCCATATTCTGGAAGCCTGGAAGTAAGTGCCGGGGTAAAACTCAAAACAAACAGGAACTTCTATGCAAACGGTCTTCCATTGAAGGGAATAGGGGAATGGTTCCTGGACGCAGGAAAGAATGCTGATCCTCATGAATGCTTTGTGGAAGCCTATAACTGTGACATTTCAAACAGCACAGTGAGAAACTTTGGTGAAGAAAAACCGGAAAATACAACCGGTGTTGCAGAAGCCTGTACTTTTGACGGCGGTAATCTCTGGAGCGAAACCGACGAAGCAAACTTCGGTTCAAACAGAAACTGGGATTTTGCCGACTTCCGTATTCTTGAAGTTCACACAGTAAGCGACAGCGTTCTTTTTGTAAAACTTTCTTCTCCGGTCAGAAATATCAACCGTGAGTTCGACCTGAATATTGGAAAAGTATTCTTCAAAAACAACGGAAATCCGGAAGGCTTTGCAAAGGCTTATAAGTCATTCAGTATTACTGATCAGTATGGAACTGTATCTTCGGAAGATCTTGGAAATCTTGAGCTTTCGGAATTCTATATCCAGACAGAAGATGATTCAGATTCCAGATGGAATACAGATGCATCAGGTCTTTCTTCCGGTAATACAGAAAGTACCGACAGTTTCGGAAAGCATCAGAATGCGGTTCCGTCACTTACATTCAAGCGGAACGGACTTTCTTCTCCTGCATGGAATTTTACAAACAGATTCGGAAAGATTCTCAAAAACTCAGGTACTGAATACAAAGACGCCACAGATCAGGCTCACCCGGTTCTTGTAGAAGTAACTACAGGCCAGGAAATACATAAGGAATATGACGCTTCAGCTGGAGAAGAAAGCCAGCCTTCTTATGATGCCCATAACTTTATTGAATTCCGCTGGTCTGAAGCGGTTGATCTTGATAACGGAAGTACTATAACTCTGAACGCTTATGCTGCCGGAGACGCAGTTAATATTTTTGAAAACCAGAAAGTTGAAGAAAACTTCGGCGCTGTTTCCGAAAAATCGCAGGGCCTTTTAGTGGCTGGTTTTGCAGAAATTGAAAAAGGAAAACTCAAAACCGGAAAGAATGGAACTGCGGATAATACCGTTCATGCTCTTTACAGAAAATCAGGAATGTCTTCTCATGCAGTCCGCCTTTCTGTTGCAGGTTATACAGAAGGAACCGTAAAAGATAACGAAGGTCACTTTTATAAGAAGTGGACAGGATATATCGACAGTTCTGAAACACCTGAAGGAAAAGTCTCAATTCCTGGCGGAAGTTCTGACTTTGTAAAAGATCTTTCAGGAAACGTAATGAAGCTTATAAAATCAGACGGCCTTGAAATCAAGCGCCGTTCCGAATATTCAGTTCTTTCAGACTACAGCCTCTGGGATACTTCAAGACCTGTATTTGCGGCTTACCGCAGTTCGGGAAGGGAATGGAAGGCTCCTTCGGCTTCTGATAACTACGAATCAATCGGTTCAACTGTAGACGGAACATCTTCTTTGAAGCGCCTTGAATTCCATATGTTTGACAACGCTCCGGAATTCAACGAAACAGAACCTCAGTGGGTTTCAAAACGCGGTTGGGTTCACCCGTACTCTGGTGACGCAACTCCTGTTCTTTATACAAGTGATTCTTACGCAGCTGATATATTCGGTGGTGCCCGTCCGTTTGAAGGCGGAACAGCACGTACACGGGGAGGTATCCGTTACAGTTCCATTTCTGATTCTTCAGCGGCCTTTAAGTATGTAATCGGAAAAGACAAAGTTCCTGATCTTTCATTCGATGATTCTGTAAAAGCATACGCTGGTGGTTCTTCTCCTGTATTCCAGCCGGTATCAAATCCTTCAAGAAACACCGGTGGAGCCGACGGACTTTATTTCGGCTACAAGCTTCCTGAGACTGTACTTTCGCTTAAGACTCAGTTTACTGTTTCTTATGATGATACAAAGGGTTACATAACCGACCTGGCCGGAAACAGACTGAATTCTGCCGTAATCCAGACTATGGACCTTACACCGCCTTCCATAAATATGACGGTTGCACCGGTTGGCCAGAACAAGATTTACGTAATGTTCTCAAAGAATCTTGAAACCGGAAAAGTTTCTCTGAATGATGAAGATGGAAATCTTGTAGAAAAAGATGCCCTTACAGAGGCTTATCCGAATGCTTTCGGGCTCTACACAATTTCGGAAAGCGGAATCCTTTCTGAAAGTACAGGAAACAACATAGACAGTTCTGTTCCGGCAAAAGTTCTTTACCAGACCGGTGACTACATGGGGCTTGAACTTACACTGAAAAATCCTGTTACTTACAGCGATGTTAAGTCTCTGTATCTTGTTGCAAATAAGGAAAGTGAAAGTTACAGAGATCCAGTTATTGATCTTTCAACAAACTTTGCAACTTTCGTTCAGGATGATACAGGTATCAGAAATTACCTTTCGGCTTATTCAGCTCATGCACTCAGTGACTTTGCTGTAAATCTGGTTGAGCCTCTCTACGCCTATAACGAAGAATTTGCTGAAGGCGAAACAAAGATTCAGAACGGTCTTTACGGAGAAGACAGCTTTGCCGTTCACGACTGGAATGCTGAACAGAAGAACTTCGGTACTCTCCTTGTAAATGACGAAATACATATTATGGCCCGTGTGAACGATGAAGAAACTGTAGAAAGCAATGACTTCAATGCACGTATCTATCTGGATAATTCTCCGGACAAGGCATCCGTTTCAACTGAATACAACAGAACTTCAAAGTCAAACCTGAGAGTATGGCTTCCAGAAATTACGGGCTTCAAGATGTTCTCTGCAATTTCGGATTCAGGAAACAGGGACTATGAGATCTCAGACAGCGTGTTCTCCAACGGAACAGATCTTTCAAAAGACCTTGATTTCAAGATCACAAAAGAACAGGTTTCTTCATGGAGTGAAGGAAGCCAGGTTTCATTCCTGTTCGGACTTACAGACAGTTCAAACAGCCCTGTAAAGATTGTTCATGCACCGGATTATGACTATTCAAGCGGAATCTACAGTCTTTCCGAAAAATATCCTCTCTTCGCCCTGCGCCTTAAAACTCCGGGAGACCTGCTTTCTCTTGACCTGTGGTCATTCAGACTGAAAGGAATTACTGCCCAGCGCGGCGGCGTTACAATTTTGAATAACGTTATTGATGCTGTGAAGGGTGAAAAAACTGTCCTCAGAATTGATAACCCGTCAAAAGGAAAAGTTGACGTAATTGTAATGACACTGGACGGAAACGTGGTTGATTATCTGAACCGCGGAAATCTGGAAGCAGGAACTACGAACTTTACATGGAACGGAAAGAACCGTAAGGGTAATGCGGTGGCCCGCGGAATCTACTTTATCCGTGTTATTGGAAACGGATTCGATGAAACCCGTAAGGTGATGGTAGTAAAATGAAACTGATTTCCGGACCAATGGCCACAATCAGTCACAGAGCTTTCAGAAATGTGGTGGAACGTTTCGGAGGCTGTGACGAGTATTACAACGAGATGATCAATGCAGGAAGTCTTCTTGCAAACAGTTCCTTCGAAAAATTCTATATTGATCCTCTGCCGGTTCCCCAGAAAATGGTCTGGCAGCTTACGGGCTACGAAATCTCAAGGATGGTTTCTGCAGCCCCGGTTCTTCTGGAACTTCCCGGAATCGGGCTGGACCTGAATATGGGCTGCTCCGCTCCAGATATTGTAAGGTCGGGGGCTGGAATCGCCTGGATGATTAAGCCTTTGGAAGAAACACAGGCGATGGTTTCTGAAATCGGGCGGATCGTCCGTGAACATAATCTGAAGAGTCCTGATAAAGCAAAAAGATTTTCGGTAAAACTCCGTCTTGGGGACGAAGACTTTACGGACGAAAAATTCTTTGGTTTTACGGATATGCTTGTAAAAGAAGGCGCGGAACTTTTAACGCTGCATCCAAGAACCCGTAAAGAAAAGCTTTCCCGTCCGGCCAGGTATCATTACGCAGAAGACCTGAAAAAGCGCTACGGAAACGCTGTACAGGTTTATGTGAACGGAAACGTGAAGGATAAGCTTTCAATGGAAAGGGCACTTTCCCAGTGTCCGTCTGTAGACGGTGTAATGATTTCCCGTGCCGCAGTTCAGAAGCCCTGGATTTTCAGCGAACTTTCCGGTCTTCCCGGAAAAGAAACAGACCTTGAAGAACTGGCGCTCACTTACATAGATGACATAGAAAAGTATCAGCCTAAAGAATTCTGGAAGACACGGCTTCAGCGCTTTTTTGCATATTACGCTGAAAATTTTCAGTTCGGGCATTACGCACAGACTCAGTTTCTGAATGCGGCTGATAATGATGATTTAAGGCGGAGGGTGAAGGAATTCTTCGAAAAGTGTCCTGCCGAAAAAATCCGGATCTGTTAGGTATTAGAAATGAAAAAGCCGTTCCCGCATGAAGAAAACTTCATGTGAAAGAACGGCTTTCGTCTTTTATTTCAGAAGTTCAGCTACTTCGCTTCTCTTCCATCTTGTTGCAATTGTGTAAGGTGTTTCGCCTGAAATATTCTTTACGTTTTTAGGAATACCGAAGGCAAGCAGTTCTCTTACTGTTACAGGTGAACTTGTTTTTGCTGCATAGTGCAGGATTGTGTTTCCCTGAATGTCTGTCATGTTTCCTGCTTTCTTTACGATTGCCGAAATCATTTCCTTGTTGTTCTTGTCCAGTGCGATTGTTACAGCGTTCTGTCCTTTTCTGTCGATTGACTGGAAAGGATTTGCCTTGTTATCCAGAAGGATTGTGGCAAGCTGCAGATTGTTGTCTTCAACTGCATAGGTAAGGGCTGTGTATCCGTTTGAGTTTCTTCCGTCAATCGGATAACCCATATTGATCAGTTCCTTAAGAAGGGCGGCTGAACCCTTGTTTTTAACAACCAGAGTGATTGGTGTGTTTCCGTCGCTGTCTGTGATGTTCAGAGAGCTTCCAAGAACTGCCTTGATTGTTTTCATGTCGCGTTTTACAACCAGAGAGAAAGGTGTGTTTCCGGCTTTGTCGCGGCTCAGCGGGTTTCCGCCGGCATTACGGATCATGTTGATGATATCGATATCGCCTGAAAGGGCAGCTTCATGGTAAGCGTTTGCCCCGTTGATGTCCTGGATAGAAGCGTTTGCGTTGTAATCAAGAAGGAGTTTAACAACGTATTTGTTCTGTCCTTTGATTGCGTCCATAAGAACTGTACTTCCGGCAATGTCGCTTGAGTTTACATCTGCACCGTTGTTCAGAAGCACTTTGGCTGTCTTCATTTTTCCTGAAAGGGCAGCTTCAGACATTGCTGATTTTCCTGAACTGTTCTGGGCGTTGATGTCTATTCCCATAGCCAGAAGCTTTTCAATTGATTTTGCAGCATCCCAGCGTACTGCCATGTGCAGCGGAGTGCTTCCAAGATTGTCACGTTCGTTTACCGGTGTTCCGTTCAGAACAACTGTATCGATGATTTCAGGATTGTCAGTCTTAACAGCACTGAAAAGTACTGTTTCACCGTTTGCGTTCTTTGCAGTCGGATCAGCGCCTTTTTCTACCAGAGACTTGATTGCGTTCTTGAACTGCCATTCAGCAGCATAGTGAAGACATGTATTTCCTGAACCGTCTGTTTTTCTGATTGTTGAAGAGTTGATGATCCAGTCCTGAACACGTCCGCCTGAACGCAGGGCAATGCGCAGTGGAGAATCGCTGTCTTTGTTAGTACTGAAAATGTCTCCGCCTTTCTGGAGAAGAGCTTTTACAACCTGTTCCTGTTCTTTTGTACAGGCAATATAGAGAACGGAATTACCGTCGCTGTTTCTGATGTTTACGTCGTCTGTAAGGCTGATGATGTAGAGAATTTTTTCAATTGGAGCATCGTTCAGAAGGGCAACATGAAGAGGTGTGTTTCCTTCTGAATCCTGTGATTTTACGTTCTTTGCAGAAACTGTCATTTCAAACAGTTCTCTGTCTGCATCCAGTGCAAGAATAAGAGGTGAAATTCCGTGTGTATCTTTTGTGTGGATGTCGGCATCGTTCAGAGCGTAGAAACGTGTCATTTCTTTATCGTGATGCTGGATTGCAATTTCGAAAGGTGTTACACCTTCCTTGTTCTTTGCATTTACATCTGCTCCGTTTTCAACCAGCAGTTCAAGTACATCAAAAGGAGCGTGCATCATTGTTGCTGTATGAATCAGTGTGTCACCGTATGCGTCTTTCTGTGTAAGGTCAGCCTTGAAAGAAACCAGAAGCTTGTATGTTTCCTTCATCTTTTCGTAAGGCATGATAACCATGATTGGAGTCTTTCCAAGATTGTCCTGTGCATTGATGTTTGCACCTGAATCCAGAAGCATTCTTACAATGTCGATGTTTCCGTAACGAACAGCTTCGTGAAGTGGTGTTGAACCCGAGCTGTCCTGTACGTTTGTGTCGGCATTGTTTTCAAGAAGGTATTCTGCAATGGCAGAGTGTCCCATGATTGAAGCCATGTGAAGAGGTGTCTGGTTATCTTCAAAGCGGATACTCAGGTTTCTTGATGAAACTGCGTCCTGGAAGTAAGCAAAGTCTGTTACCACTTCGTTTGCACCGCCAAGAATCAGGGTTGCAGCAATTTCGATTGAAACAGAGTCATTTACATCGTCAAAGGCCAGATCCAGCGGAGTTTTCCCTTCGTTGTCGATTACGGAAATATCCAGGCCGTTCTTGATACAGTACTGAATTGCCTTGAGATTCTTTGTTTTTACAAAATAATGAACGATTGACTGGCCGTTTTCGTCACGGAGTCTGCCGTTCTTTTCTGTAATGAAGTAATCGTAATACATTGAGGAAGCGGCAAATCCAAGATCAAGGGCACTTATTCCGTTTCCGTCACGTGAGAAAATATCGCTTCCCATCTGTGAAAGTACTTTTGCTGAAGCGTGAGAGTTGTTTTTGATTGCCACATGGAGCGGAGTATCGCTTTCGTAGTTCTTCTGGTCAGGATTAGCACCTTTAATAATAAAGAAAGTAACCAGATCTTCGTCGTCAAGCTTTGCAGCAAGGTGAAGAACTGTATTTCCTTCATCATCTACGCCGTTGATGTCGCTTGGCATCATAAACTGGCTTTTGGCGTCATTAATTCTGCCGGCTTTAATCAGTTCCTGGGGAGTAAGATTTCCGTCTTCTACAGGCTTTTTTGTTGAACCGCACGATGTAAGTGCGAATGTCAAAGCCAGAACCAGGAATAAACTCAAATATCTCTTCATATATACACCTCTGGGTAAAATATACCTGTTCTCTCTAAGTATCGGCCGAATAAAAATATAATTTATATTTAATTTTTAACTTAATCGGTGGTATAATTTTGTTTTAGAGGTAAAAAATATGGAAACACAGTTCTACGGTCCACATGATCGCCCGCCGATCGGTAAGTGGATTCCGCTCAGCTTCCAGCATGTATTCGCCATGTTCGGAGCTACAATTCTGGTTCCTTTACTTACAGGTCTGAGCACTTCAACAGCTCTCTTCACTGCAGGTACAGGTACATTACTTTACATCCTTATTACAGGTGCAAAAGTTCCTGCTTTCCTTGGATCTTCTTTTGCATTCATTCCAGCCCTTATTGCTATCGGACAGCAGTATGGCGCTCCTTATGCAATGGGTGGTGCTATTTTTGCAGGTATCTTCTATTCTATTATCGCGCTTATCATCAGATTCGCCGGTAAAGACTGGATTGATGTTGCTCTTCCACCAGTTGTAATCGGATCTGTAATCATCGTAATTGGTCTTGGACTTGCTCCAACAGCTATCGGAGAATTTTTCAATGATCCTGCTACAGGAAACTACTCTCTGATCGCAGCCTGTGTTGCCACTGTAACACTTGCAATCGCAATTATTGCTACAATCTTCTTCAAAGGATTCTTCAATACACTTTCAATCCTTATCGGTCTGATTGGCGGTTACATCTTTGCACTCATCATGGGCGCAATCATGCCAAACTCACCATGGAAAATGATCAACTTCCAGACAGTTGCAGATGCTCCATGGTTCTGTATTCCATTCCTCCACGCAGACGATTCTCTTGCAGCAACAGGATTCAAATGGATTGCTCCAAAATTCAATCTGGTTGCCATCCTTACTTTCGTAATCGTTTCTATCTCTACAGTTTGTGAACACCTGGGAGATACTCTTACAACTTCAAAAGTTGTAGGAAAAGATTTCTACAAAGATCCTGGACTCCACCGCACAATTCTTGGTGACGGTGTTGCAACAGCCTGGGCTGCAGTTTGGGGAGGACCTCCAAATACAACTTACGGTGAAAACGTAGGTGTTATGGCAATCACAAAGGTTTACTCTGTATGGGTAATCGGTGGTGCTGCCGTAATCGCAGTTATCCTTTCATTCTGTGGAAAATTCGGTGCTCTGATTTCTACAATTCCAACACCTGTTCTTGGTGGTATCTGTACTCTGCTGTACGGTCTTATCGCTTCTTCAGGGCTGCGTACAATCGTAGACGCAGGCGTTGACTACCAGGACAAGAGAAACCTTACAATCTCTTCAGTTATCCTGGTTCTTGGAATTGGCGGTGGTTCACTCCAGTTCGCTATCGGTTCAAACTTCAACTTTGCCCTTGGTGGAGTTGCCCTTGCAACAATCGTTGGTGTTGTACTGAACCTGGTTATTCCAAAACAGAAGAAGGCTGAATAGTTTTCTGACTGAAACAAATACGGCATAAAGCCGGTATAAAAATGCCGTTCTGCGGGGAAAGTCCTGCGGAGCGGCATTTTTTTTATCAAATGGTCCATGAGCCTGTCGAAGGGCCCATTTGATTGTTACTCCTGACTAACTTAACAAATCATTTCCAAATCATTACAATAAATTCATGATTTTAATCAAAAACGATGAAGAGATTGCAGGTATCCGCAAGGCCTGCCATCTTACTGCTGATATGTTCAATGAGCTGATTCCGCTCATTAAAGCCGGAATGTCTACAAAAGAAATAGACACACTGTTCAAAGATTATATTTTCGGTCATGGAGGAACTCCGGCCTGGTATCATGAAGATTACCCTGGAGCTGTCTGCATCAGCGTAAACGAAGAAGTTATTCACGGTCTTCCTTCTAAAAAGAAGATCATCAAAGAAGGTGACCTGGTTTCCCTTGATGTTGGTATCGATCTTGACGGCTACATCAGCGATACAACACATACTCTTGAAATCGGAGAAGTAAAGCCTGAAATCAAAAAGCTTCATGAAGTCACAATCGAATGTCTTGATGCTGCTATCCAGGCCTGCAAGGTTGGAAACCGCATTAAGGATATTTCCCGTGCAGTTTACGATATTGCCCACGAAAAACACGGTTACGGCGTAGTTTATGACTACTGCGGACACGGGGTAGGGCTTGAAGTTCACGAAGACCCGAGCATTCCGAATGATCCTTATTTCCACGGCGGAAACCCAAGAATCAAACCGGGAATGGTTCTGGCTCTGGAACCAATGATCAATCTTGGAGTTCCTGAAGTAGATGTTCTTGAAGACGGATGGACAGTAGTTACTGCTGACGGCAAATATTCATGCCACGAAGAGCATACTGTAGCTGTTTTTGAAGATCATACTGAGGTCCTTACAGATCTTAACTACAAAAAACAGTAATTTTTTGTAACACATTACAGTTTAATTTATTATCTTTATAAAAGGCACAAAGATTATGTTTTTGTGCCTTCACTATTTAGTGTTTATTTCGAACTCTAAATGTTTCAGAGGTAAAAGAATGAAAAAAATCGTAAAACAGCTTGTGTGCTTTTCAGTAATTGCAGCGCTTACAGCAGCCCTTTTTGCCGATTCAAGAAAAACGGGGCCAAGAGAAGAACCTCCAATCACAGCCAGCTTTTCAGTGGTGGAAGCCCTTCAGAATTCATTCCGTTCTATCAGTTCAAACATGCTTCCTGCAGTTGTTGAAGTAGATGTTACGGAAACAAAGACTTATTCAAACCCGCTCAGAAGCATTCCGTTCTTCTTCTTTGGAGATCCGGAAAACCCGAAAGATGATAAATCTACACGTGAATATGAATCAAAAGGTCTTGGTTCGGGCGTAATTATCCGCCGCGACGGAAAGACTCTTTATGTTCTTACAAACAACCATGTTGCTGGTTCAGCAACAAAAATCAGCATTAAGCTGAATGATGACCGCCAGTTCGAAGGGAAACTGGTAGGGGCTGACGAAAGAACCGACATCGCCCTGGTTTCTTTTGAATCAAACGACAGTTCAATTCCTGTAGCACGTATGGGAGATTCAGATACAGTACAGGCCGGAGACATCTGTATGGCCTTCGGGGCACCTCTTGGTTACAGACAGTCAGTAACTCAGGGTATTGTAAGTGCTACCGGCCGTGACGGAACCGGAATCGGAAGCATTTCCGACTTTATCCAGACTGATGCTGCCATTAACCAGGGTAACTCTGGTGGCCCTCTTGTAAACATCTATGGAGAAGTAATCGGAATCAATACATGGATTGCATCCCAGTCAGGCGGTTCACAGGGCCTTGGTTTTGCAATTCCTATCAATAACGTAAAGAACACAATTGACTCCTTCATCAAGGACGGAAAAGTAAAATACGGCTGGGTAGGGGTTTCTCTCCTGGAAATTTCAAAGGAATTCAAGGACGAACTTGGTGTTGCAGATTACACTGGTGCCTTTGCAGCCGAAGTATTCATCGGTTCTCCTGCATTCAAGTGCGGAATCAAACCTGGTGACTACATCATTGACCTGAACGGAAAGCCTGTTAAGTCTGTAAACCAGCTTGTACGTGATGTAGGAAACCTTCAGGCAGGTACAACAGCCCGCTTTACTGTAATCCGCGGTGGAAAGAAGCAGCCTTCAGTTCAGGTTCAGATTGAAGAAAGAACCGAAGAGGTTGTAAATGCAAACAACAAGCTGTGGCCTGGATTCATTGCTGCTCCTTTAACAGCAGAAAGCCGTAAACAGCTGGAAATTGAAGACAAGAAGGTAAAAGGTGTAATCGTAAGCGGTGTTCAGGAAAAAACACCGGCTGCAACACTCCGCCTTCAGAATGGTGATGTTATTACTGCTGTAAACGGAAAATCCGTAAAGAATGTTCTTGAGTTCTATGATGAACTTGCCCGTGCAGAAAAGACAATAAACTTTGATGTTTTCTCTAACGGGGGAACAATAACAACAGGAACTTATAAAATAAAATAGGTGAAATACGGGGCTGAAAGGCTCCGTATTTTGTTTGTCAGTCCTTGTTTTTTATGTTAAAATAGTCAGAAAGGGGGTTGGATTTGGACAAATATACTTGTGACATCTGTGCGTATGAATACGACCCTGCTGTCGGAGATCCTGAAAACGGAGTTGAACCGGGAACTTTGTGGGAACAGGTTCCTGAAGACTGGGTTTGTCCTGTTTGCGGCGGTTCTAAATCAGATTTTTTTAAAGCGGAGGCAAAGTAATATGGAAAGAATGCAGTGTGATAATTGCGGACATGTTTATGATTCAACAGAAGGGGATCCAAAAAATAATGTTGCCCCTAATACTGCCTGGGCTGATGTTCCGGCAGATTACAAGTGCCCGGAATGTGGATCAGGAAAAGACGTATTCATCGTAGAATAGTCTGATTCTGAAATGCAGGTAACGAAGGTCCTAGGAACACGGGTTCACGGGACCTTTTTTTAATTAAACAAATTCAAAAAAAATGGCAGAAAAAATGAGCGGAACAGCAGAAGAAAACAATCTCCCTGAAAACTTTGTAGAAGACAATCTTCATGAGCTTTGTCATCTGATTACATCAAATAACGATGAAGACTTCATGTACGAGTTCTTTGACTGTCTGTTTACACGGACTGAGCTTATTGATTTTGCCAAAAGATGGCAGCTTGTAAAGGATCTTGATTCCGGCGTAACCCAGCGTGAAATTGCAAAGAAGTACAGCATGTCTTTGTGTAAAATCACCAGGGGTTCAAAGATGCTCAAAAAGTCCGACAGTGCCTTCAGCAAAATGCTGGCCCTTCTTAAAGAGAACAAATAATAATCCTGTTCAGATTTAATTAATCCTGAAAAAAGAGAAGAAAAACTGTAAAAAGGGGATTACTCGCCGTCGTCTTCTTCGAAGATGGCGTCATCTTCGTCGATCAGTTCTTCGGCATCGTGAGTTCTGAAGTTGTATCCGTCTTCAGCTTCTGTGTCGTCGAAAGGTTCGTCGTAGTCGTCTACTTCTTCCTGATCGTCGTAGTAGAGGTCTGCGTCGTCATCAAATTCATCAAGAGTGTCATCATCCTCGTAATCATAGTCATCATCATCATAATCATCGTTATATGAAAAATCATCATATTCGTCACCGTATGACATAGACATTTCAAAATCTTCGGAAAAAGACATATATGCTCCGTGGTTTCACCTGTAAAAGGTATAGAATCGACAACAAAAATGTAATCTCATAATCACCGATTGTCAATATCGGACCAACGTTGACAGCTGAAAATCTTAATGTTAAAATATTTTACTTATATTATTACTCTCAAAAAGGATTAAAAAAATGAAAAAGACATTTTATACAGTCGGCTCACTTATCATTCTTCTGATTTGTGCTTTTGTGTTTGTTCTCGTTCCAGCAATGGTTGGCGGCGGAAAACAGCCAGAAACACCATCTTTCGGAAAATACAATGGAAAAAGCATCCGTTATGAACAGGATTCTGATTTTGCAAACCTGGTAAATCAGTACGGTCAGTACTACCAGAATATGGGTTACCAGATTGACAATTCAACATACTTCTATATCTTCAATGCTGCTTTCAACTCAACAGTTGCAAAAATGGCTGCTGAAGATGCAGTTGCAAAAAGCGGTTACACAGTTCCAAAATCTGCAGTTAATCGCAGCATGCTTCCTTACTTCTATGATGAAACAGGAAAGTATTCTTCAAAGCTTTACAAGCAGACTCCTGAAGCAACAATCAACTCTATGAGAAAAGAAATCTCTTCTTCTCTGGTTTCTTCACGTTTCAATGATGACCACTTCGGATCTTCTTCAGAAATCGTAGGAAGCGAAGCTCTTTACGGTCTTAAAGAATCTGATGCTGAACTTGATTTCCTTGCTTCTGTAGGAACAAAGAAACGCGGTTTCAACATGGCTCTGTTTGAATACTCTTCTTTCCCTGATTCAGAAAAAGTTGCTTTCGGAAAAGAAAACATTGCTAAGTTCGAAAAATACGATATGTCGGTAATTACAGTAGATTCAGAAAGCGAAGCAAAGAAAGTTGCAAAACGCCTTGCTGCTGAAGAAATCTCATTCACAGATGCAGTTGCTGAATATTCAACAAAGATGTACTCAAACCCTGACGGAAAACTCAACGTTTCTTATGCTTACCAGGTTGAAAACATCTTCGAAAATGACAGCGATGCAGAAATCATCAAAGCACTTTCAGTTGGTGCAACAAGCGAAATCCTGAAAACAAAAGACGGATGGTCGATCTTCAAGACTGACGCAGCTTCTGTTTCACCTGATGTAAACTCAGAAGACTTCATTTACACTGTATCGAACTTCATTGGTTCTTACGAAACAAGCGTAATTGAAAACTACTTCCTGGCAAAAGCCCGTGACCTTAAAGCTGATGCAGCTCTGAACGGATTTGTTTCTGCATGTGCAAAAGCCGGAATTGAAGCAAAAGAAATTCCTGCTTTCCCAATGAACTACGGAAGCGTTGCAGTAGCAGCCGGAATTGATACAAGCATTTCAGGACTTGCAACAGCTGATGAAAATGAAAATTTCCTTAAGACTGTATTTGCTCTGAAGATGAACGAAGTTTCTGAACCAATGGTTATGGACGGAAACGTTGCTGTATTCCAGCTCACAAGCGAAGAAAGCGCAGATGCTGATGCTGAAGCAGTTCTTTCAGAACTTGAAGAAATGGATCAGACTTCAGCTTCAAAGAAGATTATGGACAGCCCTAAGCTTGAAAACAACTTTACAACAACATATTTCAACAACTTCATGAACTAGGAATAAATCTAAGAATTGAATGAAGGAATAGAAAATGGAAAGCCCTGCCTGGTAGAAACAGCGCAGGGCTTTTCTGTTAGTTACAGCGAAAAGTTTCTCTATTCAAAATACGATCCTGCCAAAACGATTGTACGAAAAATCGAATCCATGGAGATTCTCCCGGGTTCAGTCATTCTTGGTTTCTCGGCAGTTCTGAGTTACGGGCTGAAAGAACTCATTTCAAAATTGCCCGAAAACTGCGTTCTTCTTTTATGTGAAGTCGACAGTTCTCTTAGGGACTTTACAACGGAAATGGGGAAAGACGAAATTCTTCCTCCATTTGCTGTAAGGCTTACAGAAGAAGAATTATATCAGCTTCCGGTTATTCTGCAGAAAGCTTCCTATACATTTGCTTGCGGTAAAGAAATCAGTTTTGCGGGAAACTTCCGCCGTGTAATTCGAATAGATTTCAGTGCAGGCGTGCAGTTTCATTCTGATTTCTATAACAGACTTGAATCCGCCTGTATCGCTTCTGTAAAACAGTTCTGGACAAACCGCATAACTCTTGCAAAATTCGGCCGCCGTTATTCTTCAAATTTGTTCCGTAATCTGAAAGTTCTTTCAGAAACAGAACCTCTGGAATCATTTTTCCGGTCGGTAGAAAAACCTGTATACGTTTTCGGTTCGGGTGAAAGTTCTGAAAAAGGAATTGCAGAGCTTAAGAAATCTTCTTCCGATGTTTATATTCTTTGTGCAGACACTGCATTCCCTATGTTGAAAGCCCATGGAATTATTCCCGACGGAATTGTGGTGGACGAAGCTCAGAGTGTAATTGCCCAGAGTTTTATTGGCGCACGGAATACTGTGAAGGAAGCAGAAAAACAGGGAGTACATGTTTTTCAGAGTCTTTGCTCACTTCCTCATGTTGCAGGACGGCATTTTCCAAAAGAAAGAACTTCTTTCTATGCAACGGAATATGCGTCCAATTCATTTTTTTCAAAGCTGAAAGAAAGTTCGTTTTTTCCGCCGGTGATTCCGGCTTTTGGTTCTGTAGGGATTACAACATATATTCTGGCTCTTCTGTTCCGAAAAAATGATTCAGTTCCTCTTTTTGTTTACGGTCTTGATTTTGCTTACAGTTCCGGAAAAACTCATGCCAGAGGAACTCCAGCTCATAAAAGACAGCTCAGATCAATGAATCGCATGAAAGCTGTGGAAAACTTTGGTGCCTCTTATGGGGCTTCAGTATTACGGCTTCCGGAGGGAATGCCTTATCCATTTACAACGCCAGTTCTTTCAGGCTATGCCGAAACTTTCAGGCAGGTGAAGGAGCAGGGGGCAGAAATTGCCGGAGAAATTCTGAAGAAGCCCGTGGAAGTAAATAATACTGATGTTTCAGCTTTCATAGATTCGGAAAAAAAGGCCCTTATAGAACTGAGGGATCTTCTTTCCGGAAAGACCGAAATGGCGGAAACTGAGCGTTCTGAAAAAATCAGAAGGCTTCTTGAAAACCGGCAGTATCTTTATCTTCACTTTCCTGACGGTTACAGGATGAGCATGGAACTGAATTTCCTTAAACGAATAAGAAGTGAAATAGACGGATTCTTAAAGATAATGGGGTAGGTAAAACTTATGGACTTTATAGAGTTGATTGAAAAACGACACAGTGTCAGAACTTATGCTGAAAGCAATGTTCCTGATGAGGTTCTGGAAAAACTGATTTCTGCCGCAAAGCTTGCTCCTACAAGCCGGAACAAGAAACCTGTGGAATACATTGCTGTGAAAGACAAAGCTGTTCTTGAAAAGCTTTCAGTTTCCAAGGCAGGCGGTTCCCAGATGCTTAAAGATGCAGGCGCTGCCATTGTGGTTATTGGGGATGCAGAAAAGAGTGATGTCTGGGTGGAAGACTGTTCCATTGCCATGACATATCTTCATCTTGCGGCCGTGAATTACGGACTTGGAAGCTGCTGGATTCAGATACGCAACCGTCAGAATGCAGAAGGTAAGGATTCCGGTGAGTACATAAAGGAACTTCTTGGTATAAAGAAGCCTTTTGAGGTTCTTGCAATTTTGTCCTTAGGAATAATGGATAATTGAGAATTGATAATTTAAAATGGACAATAAAAAAGCCATCTGTTTCAGAAGATATTCTTCATGAACAGATGGCTTTCTTTTAAAACAATTGTCAATTATCCATTGTCAATTGTCAATTTTTTTCTACAGGTTGTCGAAAAAGCCTTTAGCTTTAAGAAGTTCTGCATTCAGAATACCACCGAGAGCAGCACCACGTTTTGTGTTGTGGCTCAGAGCAACGAATTTAACATCAAATACGTTACATGGGCGGAGACGTCCGATTACACAAGCCATACCTTTTTCTGTTTCGCGGTCACGGCGTGGCTGCGGGCGGTTTTCTTCGTGGCGAACAACGATTGCGTGTTCTGGAGCTGAAGGAAGTTTCAGTTCTTGTGGAACTGAAGAGTAAGATGTCCATACTCTTTCGATTTCTTCCAGACTTGGTTTTTTGTCATCAGGAAGATCGAATTCCAGAGAAACACATGCTGTGTGTCCGTCAATTACAGGAACACGTGTACATGTTGAAGAAACTTTTGGAAGTGTTGCGTTTTCGATTTTTCCGTCTTTTACTGTACCAAGAATCTTGAGACATTCTTTTTCTGTCTTTTCTTCTTCACCACCGATGTAAGGAACGATGTTGTCGATCATGTCGAATGAAGGAACACCTGGGTAACCGGCACCTGAAGTTGCCTGAAGAGTTGTAACGATCATTCTCTTTACAGGGTAACCTGCCATGATGAGAGCGTGCAGCGGCATCATGTATGTCTGGAGAGAACAGTTTGGTTTTACTGCGATGAAACCTTTGTCCCATCCGTGGTGTTTTTTCTGTTCTGCAATTACGTCCAGGTGAGAGTAGTTGATTTCAGGAACCAGCATTGGAACATCTTCTGTCCAGCGGTTAGCTGAAGCGTTAGAAACTACAGGGATTCCTTCAGCAGCGTAAGCAGCTTCCAGAGCCTTGATAGCGTCTTTGTCCATTTCCAGGGCTGAGAATACGAATTTACATTTTCCGATTGCTTTTGAAGCATTGTTTGCATCTTCAACGATAAGGTCAGCTACATCGGCAGGAATATTTGCACCGATAAGCCAGCGTGAAGAAACTGCATCTTTATAAGCTTTTCCAGCAGAACGTGGTGAAGCAGCTACGAAAGTTACTTTGAACCATGGATGATCTTCCAGAAGTTTGATATAGCGCTGGCCAACCATACCTGTTGCGCCAAGAACACCTACACTGATTTTTTCCATAATATGAACCTCTAAATAAGTAGTTAGTTTTATTTGTACTCTGAATTATGGGTCCCATAATTCATATTTCTATAAATTGCACTCTTTAAGTGCGCCTTCAATTACTGCTTTTGCAGAATCTGTAACTTCTACCAGTGGGAGACGAACTGTTCCGGCTGGAAGACCTTTAACGTTCATTGCGTATTTGATTGAAGTTGGGTTTCCGTCAACAAATGCTGCCTTGAAGAAAGGAAGAAGTCTGTAATGCATTTTGCGTGCTTCTGCAAAATCACCTTTCAGAGCTGTGTTTGCCAGTTCTGTAACTGCTTTTGGAGCAAGGTTTGAAACTACAGAAATAATTCCGTCTCCGCCAACTGAAATCAGTGGAAGAGTAAGACCGTCATCACCAGAAAGAACAGCAAAATCAGGATGAGCTGATTTAACCTGCTGGATAACTTCCATCATCTGGTTGATGTTACCGCTTGCTTCCTTTACGCCGCAGATGTTTGGAAGATCTGCAATGCGTTTAAGAACGTCAGTTGGAATGTTTGTTCCGGTTCTTCCCTGAATATTGTAAACAAGGATAGGGATTCCTACTTTTGAACATGCTTCAAAGTGGCGGAAAATACCTTCTTTGCTTGGTTTGTTGTAGTAAGGAGTAACAACGAGTGCTGCATCAGCACCAGCTTTTTTAGCGCGTTCGCAGTATTTTACTGCGTCACGAGTGTTGTTACTGCCGGCGCCCAAAACGAGAGGGATTTTTTTACCGGTAGATTTTTCAAATGCGCGTACTTCTTCAAATACGACTTTAATAATTTCGTCTTCTTCGTCTTCATCCAGAGTTGGGGTTTCTGCTGTTGTTCCGAGAGGAACAAGTCCATCGATGCCCTGTTCGAGCTGGAATTTAACATTTTTACGAAGACCATCATAATCTACTGAACCGTCCTGGTTCATAGGAGTTACCATTGCTGTGAATGCACCCTGTAATTTAATCATAAATCGCCTCTATATAAAATGAGATGCTATCATTATGGCGAAATTCAGGGGGATGCTCAATATTATTAAAGTGTAACTTTACTGTAGAAATTTAGTGGGAGTAAAGAAATGGCAGAATATATATATGGAGCTACGCCTGCCTATTTTATGGAGGTTAAAAGGAAAATAATTTCTAAAATCTCCTATTGTTAATAGCACGCTCCTACTTTTTATGCTATAATAGGAGAGGTAGGAGAACAATAGGGGAATGCGAACTTTTGATTATTCAAAGCTGAACTGCACCATTGATAATGAAATTATGGGCTACATTGCCAAAATCCATGAATTCAAAGGCAGACAGCAGCTATTCATTAGCCAAAAAAAAGAAAAATTGGAAAAACTGGTTGAAATAGCAAAGATCCAGAGTACAGAAAGCTCTAATAAAATCGAAGGTATTGTTTCAACAAATACTCGAATCAAACAATTAGTCCAGGATAAAACTTCTCCAAAAAACAGAGACGAAAAGGAAATCATGGGCTATCGTGATGTTCTTAATATAATCCACGAAAACTTTGAATACATTCCCATCACTCCTAGTTATATCCTGCAGCTGCATAAATATCTTTATCAGTATTCAAATCCTGACTTTGGCGGCAAGTTCAAAAACATTCAGAATTACATTGTTGCAAACTTACCTGATGGAACTTCAAAAGTTCTTTTTGAACCTTTAAGTCCAATTGAAACTCCTATTGCTATGGATCAGCTTTGTGAAACCTTCAATAAAGCCATAAGTCTGGGAGAAATTGATTCTCTTTTATTGATAATCAACTTTATAAAAGACTTTTTGTGCATTCATCCTTTTAATGATGGAAACGGAAGAATGTCACGATTGCTTACAACACTTCTGCTTTACAGATCCGGCTTTGTTGTTTGTAAGTACATCAGTTTGGAAAAGAAAATCGAAAAAACAAAAGACACTTATTACGATGTTTTGGAAGAAAGCTCTGCAAACTGGCAGGACGGAACAAACGATAATACTCCTTTTGTAAAATATATCCTGGGAATCGTCCTTTCTGCATATAGGGACTTTGAAGAAAGATTGATCCTTATAGAAGATAAAATTTCAGCCTATGAAATGGTTGAAAGGGTAGTGAAGAACCGTCTTGGAAAATTCACAAAAAGTGACATTCAGGAACACTGTCCGACACTTGCACGACAGACAATTGAAAAAGCCCTTAAACAGCTTTGTGATGAAAGTAAAATTGAAAAGCATGGACAGTCAAACAAGACTTTCTATGTGAGAAAAACAATATAAAATTTTACAGTGTCATTCTTTGACATCATAGGTTTTTTGATGACCGTTTCTACAGAATAAATCTTGCCGAAACAGACAAAAAGTGGGTAGACGATCCAGTTGATACTTTAAGAATCTCGCCTGCGAATCATCTGGAACTTCTGAAAGGTGATAGAGAAGGACAGTATAGTATTCGAATAAATGCAATTATAAAAGGAAATCGTGCTATTACAGCTGATACAGCTTTAAGATTAGGAAAGTTCTTTGGAACAGGTCCTGAGTTCTGGATAAACCTGCAGTCGAATTATGACCTTTCACTTGCTGCAATTGAGGCAGAGAAAGAATTGGTTAGAATTCCGACTTTTGCTTATGCATAAGTTAATGTTGCGATTTAAAGCCAGCTGAAGAAATACTTCAGCTGGCTTTTTTATGCCCAAATCTCTTTTTAGGCTTCAGTGATGTTTTATATCACTGAAATTATTTTGAAAAAATCTTACACCAGCTTCTTGAATCTTTTTTCGATGTCGCGGATGAGCTTGTATTCAAAAGAGTCACAGAGGGCGATCCATGAAGCTTCGATCAAGTCGGCAGAAACTCCGACTGTTGACCAGGTGGCTTCACCGTCTGTAGATTCGATCACTACGCGAACGCGTGAAGCTGTGGCGCTCTTTCCGTCAAGAACACGAACCTTATAGTCTGTAAGGCGGATCTGGCTTACGAGAGGGTAGAAGCGTTCAAGGGCGTTGCGGAGGGCAATGTCCAGTGCGTTAACCGGACCGTCACCTTCACCGGCTGTAACTGCAATCTGGCGGTCTACTTCAACTTTGATCTGGGCTGTAGAACATACGCCTTCTTCAATGCGTGGGTTTGAACCGCTTACTGTGTAGTAGTGGAGCTTGAAGAACGGCTGGTATTTTCCGATCATTTTGCGGACCATGAGTTCAAAGCTTCCGTCGGCACCTTCAAACTGATAGCCTTCGAATTCAAGATCCTTCATCTTCTTGATGATGTCATTAACGATAGGATCTGACTTTTTAATAGAAGGTTCGAACTTCTGGATTTTTTCGATGATTGTTGAACGTCCTGCAACTTCGCTCATAAGGAATACGCGGTTGTTTCCGATGCTTTCAGGAGCGATGTGTTCGTAGGCTACAGGGTTTTTCATGATGGCGTCGATATGCATACCGGCTTTGTGAGCGAATGCGTTGCCGCCAACGTAAGGAAGTCCTGCGTCCAGTGCAATGTTTGTGATTTCAGCAATGCGCTTACAGATTGGTGTAAGGTTTGGAAGGTTTTCTTCCGGAATACAAATGCATCCCATTTTAAGCTGAAGGTCAGGAATGATTGTAGAAAGATTTGCATTTCCTGTTCGTTCTCCGAAACCAAGCATAACACCCTGAACATGAGTTGCACCGTTCTGAACGGCAACCAGAGAGTTTGCAACAGCAAGACCTGAGTCATTGTGTGTATGAATACCGATTATGGCTTTCTTTCCGAGTACTTTGTAAACTTCCTTTACGGCGTCATGAACTTCATCGATCATGCAGCCGCCCTTTGTTTCACAAAGGCTCAGAACTGACGCTCCGCCTTCAACTGCGGCTTCAAGAGTTTTAAGAGCGTAGTCCTTGTTTTTCTGGAATGCTGTGAAGAAGTGTTCTGCATCGTAAATTACGTAGCGACCGTTTTCTTTAAGGAAGGCACAAGTGTCCTTAATCATGTTAAGGTTTTCTTCAAGAGTTGTCTTGATGATATCTGTAACCTGGAAATCCCACGACTTACCGAAAATTACAACTGTGTCTGTTCCAGCTGCAAGAAGACTCTGGAGGTTTGCATCTTCAGAACACTTGATGTCCTTGCGGCGTGTTGAACCAAAGGCACAGAGCTTTGCATTCTTGAGAGGAATCTTCTTCATCTCCTGGAAGAATTCCATATCTTTAGGATTTGACCCCGGGTTTCCGGCTTCAATATATTTTACGCCAAGTTCATCAAGGGCCTGGCAGATATGGATCTTGTCCTGAACTGAAAAGCTGATGCCTTCGCCCTGAGCGCCGTCACGAAGTGTTGAGTCCAGAATTTCTACATTTTTCATAAATACTCCAAAATTAGTTTTAAACTCTGAAAATGGGGCCCCGCGACGCGAGCTTGCCCCTTCAGCCGAATGTGTCCTCGGTCTGCGACCTGCGGGATTCGGCTTTGGGGCAACTCGCTGCGCCCCATTTTCAAGTATATCTTGTTATGGAGCATTTATGCTCCATGCTTAAATTCTTCCGAGTAAAAAAGGGGCAAAACCTCGCTGCGTCCCTTTTTTGACATTATAAACTAAAGGGTCTTTATGACCCATGCTTAAATTCTTCCGGGCAAAATGGGGCAACTCGCTGCGCCCCATTTTCAAGTATATCTTATTATGGAGCATTTATGCTCCATGCTTAAATTCCAATCGTTTTATAAGATACGGTATACAGGCTTCAAAGTCTACGCCGTACCAGTTGTAGTCCGGGTGAGACAGAGTTGCCTTTATGCTGGCGGCAACAAAGTCTGCGGCAAGGCTGGCGGCGTTTTCCAGAGGAAGTCCTCTCATGATTCCGCCTGTAAGTACGCTTGCAAAAATGTCTCCCGTTCCGTGAAAATTCTGCGGCATCTTTTTGTGGAAATACCAGCTGAATTTTCCGGATACAGAATCATAACATAAAATGCCGATTTTTTCTTTAATTCCTTTTACCGATTTTTGATCTTCCGGGAATTCAATTCCTTTCAGGATAACCTTTCCGGCACCAAGGTTTGAAAGTCTTACAGCTATATCCTTTATGTAATCTTCATCGTATCCGCTTCCTTTATATGGAAGATCCAGAAGAAGATGTGCTTCTGTAAGATTCGGTGTAATGATGTTTGCTTTTCCGCAGAGTTCCGCCATGTGTTTTACAAAGTCGGAAGTGAAGCCCGTGTAAAGTTTTCCGTTGTCGGCCATGCACGGGTCTACAATGGCAAGAGCTCCTCTGTCACCAAAGTCGTCAATGAATTTTGAAACGATTTCAATCTGATTTATTGAACCCAGGTATCCTGTAAGAATTGCGTCAAAATGAATCTGATTCTGCTTCCAGTGATCGGCAGTTTTCTGAATGTCATCCGTAAGGTCTCGGAAGGTGAAGTCTTCAAAAGCTGTATGAGTAGAAAGAACCGCAGTTGGCAGAACGGAACATTCAATTCCCATAGCGGAAACAAGAGGAAGTGCAACTGTGAGGGAACATTTCCCGATGCAGGAAATATCCTGGATGGTAACAATACGGTTCATATTGTCATTATAGCAATGAAAAGGAAGATAAAAAAGCGTAAAAGGATAGGGAACTTTATATCTGGCGCGAAGGAACAAAATGGGTTTGCAGGGCATTTGAAGCGCGGATTTATAGTTTCTTTGCCGCGCTTCACATGCAGCTCATTATTGAGCGGCCTGCATAACCCATTTTGTGACTGGGAGCCAGATATAAGAAGACTTTTCTCGTTTCCGCTTTTTCACTTATACAAATTCATTGCTATGTGTTCTATAATAATTAGTATGAAGAATACATTTTTGGAATACGGCTATAAGCCGGAAGAAATTGAAAATAAAGTTAATGAAACTTTTTACGAAATTTTTGAAGGGATGAACCGTTTCTTTTTTGACAGTCTGAACGATACATCATATTTCATGGATACAGGAAACTGTGATGCCCGTACAGAAGGTATGTCTTACGGAATGATGATGTGTGTCATGATGGACAAAAAAGAATACTTTGACCGCATGTGGAAATTCAGTCACGACTTTATGTACATGAATGAAGGTCCGCTCAAAGGTTATTTTGCATGGAGCGTAGGTCCTGACGGAAAGAAGAATGCTTTCGGGCCTGCTCCTGACGGAGAAGAATTCTTTGCAATGGCCCTGTTCCTGGCCGACAAAAAATGGGGAAGCGGGGAAGGCCTTTATAACTACAAAAAATGGGCACAGGATATTTTAAGTACAGTGATTCACCATCCTGTTCCAATGTGGACTTCTGACAATTATCTGATCAAGTTTGTTCCGGGTTCTCCATTCAGTGATCCTTCGTACCATCTGCCGCATTTCTATAAATGCTTTTCTATGTGGGCAAAAGAATGTGACCGTCCTTTCTGGAAAGAAGCCGAAAAAGCAAGCCGCGAATATCTTGCAGTTTCTGCTGATCCAAAAACCGGTATGCATCCCGAATATGCAAACTTTGACGGCACTCCTGATCACGAAAATCATTTTCCTGGAATTGAGCCTATGTTTGCAGACCACGGCTGTTACTTCAGTGATGCATACAGAACTGTTGCAAACATCGGGCTTGATGCACTCTGGAACAAGAAGACACCGAAGCTTTCAAAGATTGCTGACAACCTGATCAAGTTCTTTGCTGATATTGAACCTGAAGATTACATGAAATATGAAATTGACGGAACGCCTACAGAATTCAAGGCACTGCATCCAATCGGAATGCTGGCAACCCTTGCACAGGGAACTCTTGCCTGTTCTCCGTCAAATAAAAAAGCGGCAGAAAAAATAATCCGCCGCTTCTGGAATACTAAACTTCGCACCGGTGAACGCCGCTACTACGACAACTGCCTTTACATGTTCGCCATGCTCGCCTTGAGCGGCAAGTACACGGTTTAGAAATATCAAATATCTGAATGTTTGATGTTTTAGTTACGTCCGTAAAGGCTGCTGAAGAATGCTAAGTTCTTGGCGGCCTTTTCTTTTAAGTCTGCCTTTTTCATGCGCCATGCCCAGTTGCCGCTGGCGGTGGCAGGGCGGTTCATGCGTCCTTCATTGTCGTAACCTGCAATATCCTGGAACGGAATGACTGCATAGGCGGCAGAAGAACTCATAACCGATTTTATCATCAGATTTCTGAGCGCTCCTGATTTTACCATTGCTTTTGCCTTTTCAACTGTTGTTTCAGAACCTGTAAGGTACTGGGCAACAATAAGAAGTGTTTCATCATCAATCAGTTCAAGCCAGCCCTGTGCTGTGTCGTTGTCGTGAGTTCCTGTATAAACAATGCACTGGTCTGTTGTAAAGTTGTGAGGCATGAAGTAATTTGTCATGCCGTGTTCTTTCACTTCATCTTTACTGAAAGCAAACTGAAGAACTTTCATTCCTGGAAGTCCTGCAGTATCACGGAGTTCTGCAACTTCTTCTGTAATAACTCCAAGGTCTTCTGCAATGATAGGAATATCGCCAAGCTTCTTTTTGAT
>JAZLIM010000155.1:0-10924 GCA_045617385.1 Treponema sp. | reverse complement strand
CCATGCCGCTATCGATGCCGTAAGACAGGGAATTCTTTCGGAAGAAAAAGTTAACGAATCTGTTTTCCGTCTTCTGATGACTCGATTCAAACTTGGTATGTTTGATAACGCTAAAAAACTTCCTTGGGCAAACCTTGGATTCAAAGACGTTGATACAGAAGAAAACCGCAAGCTGGCACTGAAAGTTGCAGAAGAATCAATCGTACTTTTGAAAAACAAGAACAATCTTCTTCCTTTGAACAGCAAAAAGAAAAAGATTCAGATTATTGGACCTGCAGCTTCAAGCATTGATGCACTTTTAGGAAATTACTACGGACTTAACCCCAAAATGGTTACAATTCTTGAAGGTCTGACTGGCAAAATGAAAGAAATGCCGGAACTTGCTGTAGATTATCACATGGGATGCGGAATGTACGGACCATCAAAACAGCGCGGATGGACACTGGGATCTTGTGAAAGTGCCGATGTTGTAATTGCCTGTTTCGGACTGGACGGAATGATGGAAGGCGAAGAAGGCGACTCTGTAGAAACTACAAAAGGCGACCGCGACGCTATTGAACTTCCTTCATGGCAGATGGATTACCTTAAAGCAGTTCACGACCGCGGAACTCCAGTAATTCTGGTTTTGACAAATGGTGCTGCAGTTGCTTTCCCAGAAGATGTGGCCGATGCAATTCTTGAAGTCTGGTATCCTGGAGAAGAAGGCGGAAACGCTGTAGCAAACGTTATTTTTGGAGATAAAAATCCGTCAGGACATCTTCCTGTTACTTTCCCAAAAGCTACAAAGGATCTTCCAGCATTCGATAATTACAGCATGAAAAATCGTACTTACCGCTATGCAACAAAAGAACCACTTTTTCCTTTCGGCTTCGGACTTTCTTACACTTCATTCAAAATTGAAAACATGGATGTAAAAGATATTCCTGCAAAAAACGGAAAACCTGAATCATGGGGCATGACAGTAAGTGCCGACATTTCAAACACAGGAAGTCTTGCAGGGAAAGATGCAATTCAACTTTACATAGCAAAAGCAGACCGTAAAGCCGACGACCCAATATGTTCTTTAAAGCAGTTCAAAAAAGTGTCACTTAAAAAAGGTGAAACTAAAAATGTAGCTTTCAAATTAAATTCTAAGGATTTTGAAACAATCGATAAAAACGGAGAAAGTGTTCTGATTCCAGGTGAATATGTGATTACTATTTCCGATGCCGTTCCAACTGAAAGAGCTAAAAACTTGGGCGCCACAACACCGGTTAGTATGGTTGTAAGGATTTAAACAAAAGCAAACGGGTCCCAGCAACGCGAGACCGTGCCACGCCGATTGCGCTCGCTAACGCTCGCGGTCAGCATGGCAAAGAAGCGGTAATAATAGTGTCACACGGATTCGATTTTGCTAACGCAAAATCTTTGTATAAGAAATAAAATTTCAAAGAAGGCATCAATTATTAAAATCAAATTTTTTTATATTTTTAAATATGATTTCTTTTTTATCAAACAATATAAATAAAAAAGGGATGACGTTAGTCATCCCGAATCCGTGTGACAATTTCCGCCGGGGCAAACGTTTTTTTTCAAACTGCCCGGACGGATTCTAATTCCCCACCCTATTTACTCATCAAAGTGAAAGTGCCTTTGATTTCTTTTGGAGTTCCAATCCATGAAGGATCCATGTCTTCTGGGTTTTCTGCGTTGTAGGCTACGCCGAAGTCATCATCTTTTGTAGGATATTTTCCGTTGATGAAGAACTTTTCGATGAGAGTAACGTAGTACTTTGCAACGTTGTCAGAGCTTCTTTCTTCAGCACATTTCCTGAACATTTCAAGAGCTTTTGCATAATCTCCGCTTTCAAAAGTCTTTACGGCTTCTTCCCAATAAGCAACGAACTTAACCAGGCTTTCGTCGGCATCGGCAGCAGTTTCCATAAGTTCGTAAAGGCGCATAGGAGTCTTTACGTTTACTACCTGAACGCGGTCAAGGGAACGAACAATGAATTCGTTACCAATCAGATTACGGGTTGCTTCTGAAATCAGAATACCGCCTGTAGAATACTGTTTGTTTACACCTTCAAGGCGTGAAGCCAGGTTTACATTGTTACCCATCATTGTGTAGTTCTTTTTGTTTTCTGAACCCATGAATCCGGCAACCATTTCACCAGAGTTGATACCGATACGTGTAAAGATATTGCGTTTTCCGGCAACAAGTTTTTTGAATGCGGAATGAAGTTCTTCAGGAATATCGGCTGTGTCTCTGGCTGCCAGTTCCACAATTTCCTTATTCATTTCTGTTTCGCGTTTCTTCATCTTGATTGCAGCGGCACAGGCACGTGCGGCGTGGTCGGCCATTTCAAGCGGAGCACCTACAAGAGCAACGATGGCGTCTCCTTCGTATTTATCTACAGTACCACGTTCTTCCATGATGATGTCACTCATAGGAGTAAGGTAGTAGTTCAAAAGTGCAACCAGTTCGGCAGCGTTCAGAAGTTCACTGAACCCTGAGAATTTCTGGATATCTGTAAAGATGGCTGTCATTTCGCGGCTTACACCACCAAGCTTCAGGCTTGAAGGATTGTCCACGATATCTTTTACAACGTCAGGAGAAAGACACTGGGCAAAAGCACCCTGGATGAATTTCTTTTCGTGGCTTGCAGTAAGGTAACCGATTACTGTTGTTGCAACGAAAGTAAGGAAAAGTGATACTACAGGAATAAAGGTTCCAATGTAAACTTTTGTTACGGCAAAGAATCCCCACAATCCGGCAGCAAGAATGATTTCCATTCCAGCCCCAACCAGAAGCGAACGGCCTGTTGAAAGTCTCAGAGCAAGGAAACAGTAAACAGCACAAACAATCAGAGCGATGAAGATTGAAATCCACCATGGAGAATCATCAAGGAAGTCCTGGGCAAGCAGCATGTTTGCAACAGCCGAGTGAACACCAACGTTAGGGAAGTTTTCTTCAAAGAGTGTAAGGCCGTAATCAGTTGTACTTGTAGCAGAAGTACCGACAATAAGCATTGCACCGCTAATCTTTTCAGAAACCTTCTGGCGGCGATTAACAAGGCTTGTGAAAGTTTTTCTGAGGGCACCAAAAATTTCCTGGATTTTTTCACAGTAATCAGGATCATCTTCGAACAGGAAAAGAAGATCTTCTTCGGCGGTGCCGTTCAGGAATTCTGCAGTTGTGTCAAAGAATGCATTACGGTATTCCATGTAGTTTGCAAATGTAATTCCTTCGTCTTCGTTTTCACCGTTGTAAAGTTCTTCGCGGATGTACTGGGCACCTTCGTAAAGATCAACCGGATTAGAATCTAATTCTACAACGTCAAAGAAGCCTGCTTCGTAAAAGGCGTTCAGATTTGTCATAAGCGATTTTTCAACGTTCTTCATCTGGTAAAGATTCCATACGTTGATGTAGTTGCTATCAAGGAACTTCTTTTTAGGGAACTTGATGAGAACTGAACCGTCTTCACAGCGAGGAATATGAATATCCTTTGTAACAGTTTCAGAAATCTTTGCATCCTTAAGAACGAATTCCTTGTCTGTAATAATAACTTCAGGGTTCCCGAATTTGTGCAGAAGAGGAACAAATACAAGCTGACCGTAGTAAACACCGTCGTATTTGTAAACAAGGTGAACGCGGCGGCGGTATCCGTCGTCGTCAGGGTCTGAATTTACAAATCCTGCTCTTGCTGCATTTTTGATAAGGCAGTCAATGGCAGGTGTAAGGGAATTGTATTCCGGAGTAATAGTATCTTCTGAAGCATCAATATTGTTCAGGGCAATCTTTGTGGCCAGGTAGTAAATATCTGAACCTTCTGCAAGCCAGTCCTTGCTGTCTTCACGGTTTTCAAAAGAAAGGGTGAGATATGAGTTTCCGAAGAACTTAAGGCAGTTTGCAAGATAAGCATCGTTGTCGCGTACAACGTAAGAAACGTTTGTCTTGAGCTGGTCTTTTACGGCTTCGCTTACTTCAACGAAACTTTCCTTTGCGTAATCTGAATCTGATGATTCAAGCATCTTCTGGGCAAAACCGTCGATAATCTGTTCAACACTTTCATTGATCTGGTCAAAGCCCATATCGATATACGACGGAAGTTCGTTTTCGATGTAGTCAGGGTCGGCTGCGCGGTTACTTGGGTCAAGGTAACTTAAATCGAATACCACCGATTCTGCACCAAGTTCGCGGGCAAAAACAATTGTGTCACCCATAACATCGCGGTTCCACGGCCATGTACCAACATGCTCTACCGAGTCATCATCAACCATAAGAAGACAAACTTCCGGGCTTTCTTCCAGAGGATGCGATGCCTTGATAAAAATGTCGTTGATTTTGTTGTCCACGTTTGTGAAGTGGGAAAGACAACAAACACCGATTGCCAGAAGGGCAACCAGAAAAGAAATGTACTTTTTCATATTATCTCCAGTAAAAAAAAATCCTGTGAAGTTTTTGCCCCCACAGGATTTCCCATTTAGATGTTTACGGAATTATTCATCCCATTCAAGATCTTCTTTTGCTTCAGATGCACGACCAGTTGTAGAAGCTTTGTCTGCAGCTGCAAGTGTCTTGATAGAATCTTTTGTAAGTTTTGAACCAAGAACCATTGTTGACTGAGCGGTTGCACGACTTACAAGGTCTCCAATCTTGCCTTTTTTCATAGGTTTGATTGAAACACCGTTTTCGAATGCTACAGAAGCGTTAAGCCCTGTATTAAGAGTATCTTCTGAATCCAGAAGCATACCTTCACTTACTGAAACCCATTCTGTTCCAGAAAGAACTGTTACCTTTCCTTCTACTGAAGTTACTCTGTACTTTTCTGCAAATGCAGCACCACAGAGAAGGGTAACCAGTGCAATAAATACGATACTTTTTTTCATATTACTACTCCGTAAGGGGTATTAGATTATTCATCCCATTCAAGATCTTCTTTTGCTTCAGAAGCACGAGAAGAAGCTGTTGAGATTCCTTTTGATTTTACAACTTCGTCATCAGCTGTTTCTGCCTTTGCAACGTTGAGTTTTCCCTTTGCCCCACTCTTTACAACACCAGATGTCTGAAGGAGCTTTTCGATTGTTCCCTTCTGCATTGGTTTGATTGTAATTGTATCGTTGTCCATTGTAAGAACCAGTTTCGAATTAAGACCAGTATTGATTACTGTTGAAGGAGAAAGAACATCACCTTTTGAGATATCCTTCCATGCGCCAGGTGCTGCTTCATACTGAACCTTTCCTGTTACAGTAGAAACTGTGTAACCAGATTCTGCAAATGCAAAAACAGAAGCTGCTGCAAGCACCAGTGCCAGAATAATTTTCTTTGCTTTCATATTTAACCCTCCGGACAGATGCCCTGCATCCGTCCTATTATTTAATTCAGTAAGTTATTGCTTACTATTTTTCTTTTTATGAAGAACAAGCAAACATCCGGAAAGTATGCCGAGCAGTACAAGAGCTGCAAGCAAGCCTTTTGCCATATTTCCCGATTCTTCAGTATAAACATTGTCGGAAGTATTTTCAATATTATTGAACATTACTGAAGCAGATACTTCTTCCGGCTCTGTTTCCTCTTTATTAGAGTATGTTTCTAGTGGAATTCTCTCACCATTCTGTGAAATTTCCCCTGATTTTTCAAGAATTTCAGTGAGATTTTCCTGAATTTCTTTGGTTTCTGAAGTTCCACGGCGGCGGATATCACCTTTTACGCCTTCGGTAACAGTTACAAGGGCTTCTGAGGTTTCTTTTACAGACTGTGTAACAACAGGAGCAACAGATGTTTCATTTCTGCGTGTTCTTGTTGTACGGCGAACTTCCTGGTTTGTTCCGCCGAATACTCTGCGTACAGCGTCGGTTGTTCCGCGTACAATAGATTTTCCGGCTGCGCTTACCATTGTTCCTGCACGAGATATGAAGGAAGCGTTGGCGGCGTTGGAGAGAGGTGATGCGGAACCGTAACCAGTATTACCGAAGTAATCGACAACTGTAATTGAATCTGGGCTCCAGTCTGATGTGTTCCATTCTGCCGCACCATTATATCCGGATATAGTAATTGTTTTACCTGTACCTGAACAATCAACCGGTTTTTCGAAAGAAAATGTTACTTTCTTATATCCACCGCCCAATTCACTTTCACCAACAGTCATTGAAACTCTTCCATTATCTCTGTTAGTTGCTGTAAGTGAATAATCCTCATTTCCAACTTTGATTGTTACAGCTTCATTTTCAAAAACCTGTTTCATTTTTGTAAAAACAATAGTCTTTACAAGAGGCTCTGATACAGTAAATGTATATTTATGAGCTCCAGAGTCTTGAACATAAGAAGCACTTCCAACCTTTGGTGCATCCACATCAGAAACAATCTTCACCTTAGATTCGTTTCCAACATTATCAAAGTAATCGAGAACAAGCTCGTTGTTTGTGAATGACTGTGAAGAGTCGACATTACCACGGACACCTGAGCCACCTTCGTTATCAGTTACTGTAACACTAACTGCGCTGTCAGAACCTACGTAAACTACTGTGTCGTTTCCTGTACCTGTAGTGTACTTCTTAGCATCTGTAAGGCCATCAATATTCCAAGTGATTGCCGGAGCAACTGTATCTGTAATCACATTTACAACATAGTTCTTTTCGCGCCCGAACATATCACTTGCCTTGAATGTGTAGCTTCCAGGAGCAAGAGAAATTACAGTTTCATTCTGAACTGGTACAGGGTCCGAAGAGCCTTCAGCTGTGTAAGTAAATGAAGTGAAGCCTTCAATTGGATTTACAAAAGTTACCTTAAGAGTTGCAGAAGCAGCCTTTGTATAGATTTCGTAAGTTCCGCTTCCCCATGCTGAACCGCTGTAATCATCACTTCCAAGACTACCTGAAGCCGGCAGTGAAATTGCAGGTTCTGTTTCAATCTTTTTTACGCTGATTGTTTTTGTTTCAACCGCATTTCCAACCTTATCAACTGCGTTGAATGTGATTGTTCCTGTAGCTGAAACTGTAAGAGCATTATCTGCAATTGAACCTGATGTTGTTCCCGCATCAAGAACAGTCCATCCACCGTTCAGGCCGGAAACTCCATCACTTAATACAGGAAGATCAATTGAAACTTCACCTGTTATGAAAATACTACCTTCTTTTGTAAGATACTTTTCTGATTCAGAATATGCATGTTCAGGAAGCACGTCATAAGCTGCGGCAGTGTAAGCTGGTGCGGCGGTATCCACAACAACACTGAAAGTTTTTTCTGTACGGTTTCCGACATTATCAACTATGTAAACAGTCTGACTTGTGTTTGAGCTGTTCAATGTAACGGAAGTAACTGAAGTTGTTCCTGTGCTGTCTGCGAACCATGTGCCGGTTTTTACACCAGAACCTGTATCAGATACTCCAGACTGTGGCAGAGTGACTGTAAATTCACCGTCGCCATTAATGTAAACCGCACCATCTGCTGCGGCAGCATAATACTTTTCTTCAGAAGTCCATTCGTGAGCTGAGTAATAGGTTCCTTCATATGATGGACCTGTAGAATCCTGAATAACCTGGATTGAGTATTCGGAAGAAACATTAACCTTTGTACTCGTTACTTTTACTTTATAAGTTTTTCCTTTAGGAATTGTAACTTCAAAATATCTGGTAGTTCCTGATTTCTTAAGAGTACACTGACTAGATGTTTCAGGAGTATCAAGATCAATATACGCAAAACTCATTCCATAATATGCTGTCGGGTAAATTTTTACAGTTGCAGAAGACTCCGTAGTATAAATTATTTTAGTTGTTCCTGCGTCCAGTTCAGTTCCTGTTTCAGCATTATAACTTTCAAGGTACTGGTTAGTTCCAATATGCATTGAAGCAGAAGTATCGGCACTGGCATAACAGAAATAAATTTTTCCCTCTTCAGCAGAAGAAAGTTCATCTGCTGTTTTTGCTTCGAGATTTACAGAAAGAAGGTTTCCTAGTTTATCTTTTGCATAAAGAACAGACGGATTTGCTTCTGGGGTTTCATAACTATATGAGAAGCCAGATTTTGTTCTTTTCTGCGTGAATTTAACTTCCGAAACCAGACTGGTGCATTCAGAATCGCTGTACCAGGCATCGATATTTTCAACACCCATTGCATCTGAAAGTCCGATCTTTCCATTAAGGCCAATTGTCTGTGTTGCAACGTTACTGTTAGAGAAATTTTCACTAAAGAGAATAATCTTCTTATTTGAATCAATATTTATTGAATACCGTTCACCAGCTGTATTGCTATAAGTATGATTTGCAAACAATGATCCTGGTGCACTTACATCAAGCACCGGTTTAGTAACATCACTTACCAGCTTGAACCAGTAAGTATTTTCGTTTCCTACCCAGTCTGTAATGGTAATTGAACGAAGAAGTCCGTTGTCGTTTCCGTCTGTCTTTGCTTCGCCCATACCGAGGTTCCAGGTGACTGTTGTAGAATCAGTTGAGAGACTTGTAATATTTTCAAGTTTTGCTGATGCACCCTCAGCTCCTGAAGTAAGCCCTTCTCCGCCAACTGTTACTTTATAAACACCTGTTGCATTTTCTCCGGTATCTGCAGCACTGAATGTGATTTCTACACCATCATCAGTTGATTTTGAATTCAAATAAATTACAGAAGGACTGGTTGAAACTTTAGAAAGTCCGGATGCGCGGTAAGCAGATTTACCATCTGGGGCTGTTATTCTGGTAATACCCAGTGTTGGAGCTGAAGAATCCACATAACTTGATATTCCAATTGATTTTTCGCATCCCCTACCAACTTTATCCATTACTTTGAAATAAGAATCGCTTGTTTTCCAGGTGAAATCAGGATTTCCGCTTCCATCAACATATATATTTTTGAATTCAGCAGCACTATTCAGCCCCCCTGTTTTACATGTTCCGTAAAGACCAGAGCCTGACTCTACAAAGAAGTCATTTAAATTACCTGGAGTATTCTTATATTCCTGAGTAGAAGCGTCAAATGTTACATAACTATCTGTAAACTTTCCTGAAAGAGTACCGGAAACACCCTTGTAGACATTGAGTTTTGGAGCAGAACTATTTGTTGAATCAAGTTTTAACACATATCTTGTTTCTGCAGTATCACCGTAATAATGACGTGTCACTGTTCTAACAGATGGTTTTGTATCATCCACTTTCCATGTAGTTGGAACGGAATCTTCAGAAGCCAGATAAGTTACAGGTCTTGATGTTACATGACCTGTATTGTCCATTACATGAATATATTTTTTTACACCAGTTGATTCGTCTGCATTAAAGTAAGAAATATCATATTTCTGGGTATTTGCTATATAAAAATCTGAAGGTCGTGTAGGAGCAGTTGCAGTATCTGTAAATGCGAAACCTTTAATTCCCGAGTCATCTTGGAAGTCGAAGTTAATGAAAGAATATCCTGAGCTACCTGCATAATAAACTGTACGTCCCTGTTCATCTTGTGGAGCGAGTCTATAATAATTTGAATCTTTATTAGAAGCATCATACCAGGTAATTACAGGAGCTACTGTATCAAGGGTGATGCTGTTTGTTCTGTTCCTTGAGAAGTCGGCTGAATTTCTGGACTCAGAACTGCCGTCTACAACAGCAGCCAGTTTACGACGGTAAACAACATAGTCTTTCCCAGAAGCGGCAGGGTTCTTATCTGTACCTCTTACATAGATACGGTTCTTAGAATCATTTGAAAGACCTGAATACTTATAAAGAGTTGCTGCAATATTTACTGCACCGTCTGACATTGGGGCAGGATCCAGCTGGAGGTTTGAAATCTTAAAGTCGTAACCCTGCAGAGGATCAATCGGCATGTTCAGGTACATTGTATGACCGTCATCAGAAACTGAATATCTTGCAGCTGAAACAGCTTTAATATTTCGGTTGAATTCTGCAATTTCAGAAGAAGAAGCGGTATCACCTGGCATAAAGCGTTTTGAGAAATCTTTTCCGCTTTCAAAGGTATAAGTTACATTTGTTGCTGAAGTAAGACTTATTACCATTTCGTTTGCTTCTGTTTCTCTTGGATAAGTTTCAGAAGTCTTTGTTACAGTAAGGCTCAACTCTGATTTTTCAGTTCCTGTTGTTACAAACTTTGCATTATCCAGATGGATCGCCCAGACACCAGAGCTGTAGGTTCCTTTCTCAGTTGCACCCAGAGATTTACTCTGTACACGACCTGTAAGGTCAATGGTTTTTCCGTCTGTATATGTACTTTCGCTAACAACAGAAGAATCTGTAAATGTAACTTTCTTATTAACAAATTCCGGAGTATCGTAATCCATGGCTGCACAAATTATCCAGCCTGGTTCATGACCTTCACCGCCATCGTAATAAGTTGTTGCATCGGCAAAACTTGTTACAGTCGCATTTGAACACCAGAGACCGTATACGCCGGTATTATCCGCTTCTGTAGAATCAAGACAGATACCTTTTATATATACACCTGCGTTATTTCCACGCGGACATTTTGATGAACTCAAGAATCGTAAAGTAAAGAAGAACTGATCAAATTCCTGATATCTACCTTCAAGAACATAATCTGTACCTTTAATCAGATGCTGCGGTCCTTTTCCATCAAGGTTATCGATTGTTACATCAATTGTATTACTGTTAAAGAACATTCCCCTTTCTTCTATAGCAGGACTAAATGTAATTGATTTTACACCGGAACCATTTTTATTAAACCTTAATACCAGTTCTGTATCATCTCCGGCAAACCAGCCGGTTCTAGCATCTGTAGAAGCTCCCATATCATCTTTTCCAGGATTTGGGAACACGTTGATTTTACGAGATTTTGCAGTACCATCTTTATATGGAAGGCTCTGAGTATGTGTAGAAAGCACAGCAGGGTTACCAAGTACTGTCTTGAAGTATGAAACAGCCGGAACACCGTCTACCAGAACCAGGTTTCCGCTATCATCACAGTATTCTGTACGGTACATTTC
>JAZLIM010000154.1:0-33373 GCA_045617385.1 Treponema sp. | reverse complement strand
GCTTAAACAAAGATGACTACACACTTTTGGGAAGTGAAACAGTAGACGGCATTGACTGCTATAAAGTTGAATGCGTTTCAAAAGCTCACACAGAAAAAGATCCTCGCCGGGTTGTTTATGTGGGAAAAGAAGATTTCCTTATGTACAAGGCAAAATTTTTCGACCGTCAGAACACTTTGCACAGAGTTTTAATTTGTAGCGACTTCACCACAATCGACGGTTTCAAATCTGCAAAGACAATGAAGATGGAAAACGTTCAGAGCGGAAGCTGGTCTTTAATCCAGATGAAAGATGTTGTTTACAACGCCAGCGACATTGACGATTCACTGTTCACAGTTGCATCGCTGGAAAAGGGAAGAGTTAGATAATTTAGAATTAAGAATGCAGAATTAAGAATTAGTAGAATTGAAAATTGACAATTGAGAATTGAAAATGGGGAAGAACAGTATGAATAGAAAGATTTTTGTTAATGTATTTTTTCTGTTTTTAGCTGAAATGTGTTTTGCGCAGAAAATTAATTTTTCCGGGAAGCTTGGCACTATGTGGGGAGTAAATGCACCGGGGACAGACCTTGCGGGCAATCATTCTGTTGGTGATACAGATTTTACCGGCACTCTGGAAGCCTGGCAGGGAAACGGAACTTTGTTCTTTGAAGGAAACGCCAGCTATGACGCTCTTCAGAATCAGCTGAATTTGGATCTGGGAGAAGCTTACATCGATTACGCAGCGCCAAACTGGGGCTTCAGAATTGGTAACCAGAAAGTGGTGTGGGGGAAGGCCGACGGAATAAACATTACAAATTCGGTTTTCCCGGAAGATTCTACTTCATTGTTTACAGATGATTCCTCACTTCCGGTAACCGCAGCTAAACTTTCATTTTCTGGAAACACCTGGAATATTGATGCACTCTGGATTCCGTTCTTCAGAGGGACAGTCCTTCCTCTTGAGGAAGGTTCGCTTCTCAGAGATGCAATGATTCCTTCAAAGGCTGCAGTTCCAGGAGTAGGAATCATTCCGGTAAAAATCGGGAAACTGCAGACTCCGGAAATGGCACTTGAGAACGCAGAATACGGGCTCAAATTCAGCGGTTATTTTTCTCTGTGCGACATTTCACTTTACGGCTTTTACGGCTGGGACAAAATGCCTTTGATGAATTACAGTCTGGCGTTTTCAAATCCTCCAATGCCGGATGCAATCAGAATTGACGGAGAATATTCCCGCCTTGCGATGTTTGGAGTAGATGCAGCTTTCCCGATCGGAGCTACAGTTCTGCGTCTGGAAGGAGCATATTTCCCGGATAGAAAAATGCAGGCTTCTGCACAGTCGATTTTAGGAGGCGGAGAAAATGGAATCAGTCAGCACCAGATAATGGCCCTTTCCGGAATCGACTGGATGCCTTCCGGCTGGACTCTTACCGCCCAATATTATTGCGATGCTGTTCTGAATAAATCAGACAGTCTGGAACGGAAAGAAACTTATGAGCACGGGGCTACTCTCAGCGTTTCAAAAAGTTTCCTTCAGGATACACTGGAGCTTTCTTTCAGCGGGCTTATAGGTCTCAACGCTTTTGATTCCGCATTGAATCTGGAAGGGAAATACAGTCTTTCCGACCAGATTAAACTCACAGCGGGAGCCTATGTTTTTCTTCCGGGTCCGGAAAACGAGGGAACCTACGGCAAGCTTAAAGACTTAAGCACCGTTTATATCAAAGCACAATACAGCTTTTAATAAACAGACTGTTTCGCCAAAAATATCGTAAACCGTTATGTGTGGAAAAACAGTCTCCCCGTTGTAAAAACTCCATTTTTGGGGTATTATAGAAAAACTTGTGGGCCATTAGCTCAGTGGTTAGAGCAGGGGACTCATAATCCCTTGGTCCTTGGTTCAAGTCCAAGATGGCCCAAAAAAATCATAAGGATTTACGTTAGATAACGTAAATCCTTTTTTTATTAGTAGTAAAAAATCCATTAATATCCTATTCCTGCATTAAGAATTGCAAGACTTGCAGTTAGCAAAGATCTGCAAGGTTAAGGTGTTGGTAAATGGCTTTTGGCACAGGCATTTATTAAGATAGTTCAGGTTGCTGATGTTACAGGATTGTATTTTATAATCGTTGATGCGAAAGATACTTCAAAAAGCTTTTATGAGCATTACGGATTTCAGAAATTTATGGATGAGAATCTGACTTAATTTATTTTGGTTGATACAGTTAGAAAAGCTATTCAAGGATAGTCGGCTTGTTGGATATAGCAAACCCTATCATAATATCAAAACTTAACTTTCCACTTGGAAAAATGGAAGAAAGCCTTGGGCTTGCGGGCATCTGGATTCATCGTGCAAAAGTCGCCTGTCAGTTGACCTTTTAAACTTTGACACATTGTATATTTCATTATATAAATGAAAGGAGGACAACTGAAATGTCTAACATTAATGAAATTCTTAGAAAGGCTGAATGTTTCCAGGAGGACGATGTTTCTGACTCTGCAATTGATTCCAACGAACAGTACCGCCTGGGTCGGATCTGCTATTCCATGAAATCATTTGATGATGCGGAATATTGGTGGGAACAGGCCGCAAGAAATCATCATGTACAGGCAAAACAGGCACTTCTCAGTTTATACAGAAAGGAATTACGGAATAAATATAATTCATCAGGAAGAATGTCATTTAATGAAGCTAAAGGAAGAAGGTGGCCGGTTTCAACCGGGAACTGTGAAGTTGAGCTTTACTGCGTAAGACTGTAATGAAAAAAATGGAGTAAAAATGTCATTGGTTTTTGATACGGAAAAGAAAGAAGAAAAAGATCTTGTGTTGGAAAAAAGAGTTCCCCTTAGAGTCATGGGGAAAGATTTTGTTTACTTCATGACAAATGATTACACAGTAATGACAGAAAAAGTAAAATCACTGGGTTGCACTGTTCCTCAGGCGGAAGATTTTTTAATAAATCATTCGCTGGCCAATAACGTAAAGATGAGGATGAAGTCCTTAAAGGTGTGCTGGTCTGTTGTGGTTACGACTCTGTTCAAGGTCGTGAACTATTATGATGAATCCACCGATCAGGCTTATTTTGCAAAACTGGAAGGTGAACAGGACGACGAAAAAATTTCATCCATGCCTCTGTTCTTTTATCATGTAGTTAAAAATAACGTTAATAAATTGAGTGACTATATTTCTGCTGAGTTCGATGTTGATACGAATGTACAGAACGGACTCACACCTCTCATGGCAGCCTGTGAGAAAAACTCCTGTGACTCAATTAAATGGCTGCTGGAACATGGCGCTGATGTAAATGCGCTTGATGCAAATGACAGGACTCCGCTGATGTACACCAGCTTCAATGATTCAATCGGGGCGGCGAAGATTCTGCTGGTTGATAAAAAACTAAACATCGAGGAAAGAAATTCCTATGATGGAACAACTGCCCTGTACAGTGCGGTTGCATACGGAAGTCATAAAGTCCTTAAGGAATTATTGAAAGCGGGAGCAGATCCAGATGCCTCAAGCTATTCAGGAGAAACTCCTTTACTGCGGGCAATAATAAAAAAAGATGATGAAGCAGCCTTACTTCTGATGAAAGCAGGGGCAGATGTTAACAGGGCTGACAAAACAGGAAGGACTCCTTTAATGGCAGCTGCCAATTACAATAATGCGGTGATTGCAGAAAAACTGTTGAAGGCAGGTGCCATATTCAATGTAAAGGAAATGCATGGTGCCGGACCTTTTCTCATCGCAGCCGGGAATAATTCCAAAGATGTAATAGATCTGTTCCTGAAAACTCAGGAAATCTATGATGAAGAATACACCAATGCGGTGGTGCTTTCCGCTTCATACAATTACATAGACACGACGGCTCTTCTGATAGAGAAAAGCAGGGCTCCAGACCAGATGGCTTTTGCGGGTCTGGTTTCTGCAAGTAAAAAAGATAAATCAGAGGTGATTCATATTTGTATGGATTACGGATGTAACGTGGATGATACACTCCATTTCGGAATGACACCTCTTATGCTTGCCAGCTATGAGAATTCAAAGAACGCGGCAGCTCAGTTAATCGCTTATGGCGCAGATATTAACAAGACTGATGATGATGGAATGACAGCCTTAATGTATGCAGCAAGCAAGAACAATCTTGAGATAATGACGCTGCTGATTCGAAATGGCGCGAACAAAAAAATTTGTGATAAGTCAGGAAAGACATTTTATGATCATGCATCAACTCTGGATACCCGGTCTTATCAGCAGCTGATATATGACCGGATGAAAGCAAAGCTTCCGAAAAATGAACTGAACAGAAAGAGTGAGATTCCGGAAGAGCATCAGAATTTTAATGGACGTTTCAATTATTATATGCAGAAATATTTTGAACGTTATCCGGCCAATAAGAATTCAAACATCTATAATGCAGCAGGAATTTCAAAGCAAAGCTTTTCAAAAATTCTCAGCAGCAGAAGGGATGATTTCAGGCCGAAAAAAGAAACTGTAATCCAGCTGGCCATCGGGCTGAAACTGACTCTGGATGAGACAGAAGATCTGATGCAGAGCTCGGGGTATACATTCTCAACCCGGGAACGGAAAGACCTGGAGATGAAAAAACTTCTTTCTGAGGAAAACTATAATATTCACGAATGGAACAGCCGTATTTATGAGATCACTGGAAAAGCATTGTTGAAGACAGACAGTTACGATGAGGAATAATTATCATGGAAAAATCAACAGACAATAAGAAATCAGAATTCCAGTTGTTGCAGGATCAGTTAAGGAGCGTGCTTTCAACGCTGACACCTCAGGAACAGGATGTATTAAAAGCCCGTTTCGGATTGGACGGTAACTGTTCAGAAACTCTGGAAGAAGTCAGTAAGGAATTCAACATTTCAATAAAAGAAATCCGAGTCATCGAAGTAAAGGCGTTAAGGAAAATAAGATTGAATAGAAAATCTGAAAAGACTGAAAAACCAGACGTTTCTGTAAAACCGATAAAGCTTTCCTATCAGCAGAAAAAGATCCAGGCTTTATTACCGACTTTGCCAACCTGGGATCATGAAATTGTAAAAGCCCGTTATGGTCTGGTGAATGGAACAGAAAGTGGTGGGGAAATTATTTGCAAAGACTTTTCTATCTCTATGGAAGAACTGAAAAAGATTGAAGCAAAAGTTTCACGCAGACTTAAACATGATGTAAAAGATTTTTTATAATTAAAGGAAAGGAAGGAATACCGATGATACCTCATGAAAAAATTAAATACTGTCCAATTTGTAATGAAACATTTGAAAAAGATCTTTTTTGTAAACACTGTAAAAAAGAAGACAATAAGAGAGTAGCATTAAAAACAAAAATAATTATTTCAGACTCAGTTACAGAAATTCCAAAGAGTTGCTTCAAAGGTAGAAAATCAATTACAAGTGTACATATTCCAGATTCTGTGGTTGAAATAGAAGCCGGAGCATTTCCTAATTCTCCACGGCTTTCTAAAGAATCCAGGTATAGTATTTTTAGTCATGGCTATCAGGAAGATTAGATAACACAATTAAAGTAAAAAAGTCCCCCGTCAGTTGACCTTTTACATTGTTGGTTTTGATAGACTTAATGATGTAAGCAGGAGATAGTCCTGCAGATCAACTTGAACGGGGGATTTTTTTTATGATTCTTTTATTCTTAGGTTTGAGTTTCGCAGTATTCGTACTGGTTATCGCATTAAACCCGAATTTCTGGCAAGGCTACAGAAACAGCAGGTTCATTGATGAATACCTTATGGAAGACGTTATGTCGGATGATGAAAAAAATCTGGCAACATCTAAATAAGGAGTCCGTAATGAATGAATTCAACGAAATAAGATTTGTAACACGTCAGGAAACTTTCAATGACCTTGCTGTAAGAGAGCTGGCTCAATCAAGAGCTAAGTGCATCTGCCTTATCCAAAATAAAAGATGCAAAAAAGGCGAATGTGCTTCCTGTCCAACTTTTAAAAGATACTTCAACTGTTTTTCTCAATTATCTGATTATGATCAGCAGCGCCTCCATAATTACACGGCGGAATACTACAGCTTTTTCAGTGCCTCTCCTTCAAATTTTATGAAGCATAAGGATTACTGCAGATACTACGGAAAAATGGTTGCAATAATAATTGGATGTCTGGCAGTTTTCTGTCTGATGTTTAGTGTACCAGCTCCTTGTGACACAAAGTTACGCGAAGTAAGCTCCCAGGATGAAATTTCTGAAGTGTATCTCGGTCTGATACAGGAGACATTTGAAAAAGTTGAAAAGTCTCATCTTTTTAGAACGGATATTTCTGGCGATGGATTAATAAACTGCATAGACCGTGCAATTTTATTCAAGCTGATGTGGGATGACAATGTCTGTACACAGATTTTGGATGACACCAATATAACATGCGAAGATAAAATGAAACGTTCGTATTTATTTTGTCAGACCTGTGAACTTGTAAGAAATTTTAATCCTGGTCAGTTAAATCATCTTTTTGTCATGATATATGAACCAAACATCCATAAGTATATAGCATTGGAACCTGATACAAACTGGAAAGATGATTTTATTATGACTTCAGTTTGGGGAGAAAGATATAACACAAATAAAAATTTTTACAACGAAACAGAAAAATATATGTCTCAGCTTAGTCCAAAACTTCGCAGAATATACAGAACTGTAAACCAGTAATAAAAAAGAAATCATTATGAGCAATAAAATCGTTATTTCAGAAGAAGGGCTTTTCTTCAACAATCAGCGGATGAACATGGTGGAAACAGTGTTCAGAAAAAATCTGTACGAAATGGGAGTGGAGGAGAATTATAATAAAAACTGCGCGGTTTTCTATTCTTATAAATCACAATCAAGTGTTTTTATTCAGCAGATGGAAATATGGTATACGGAAGACAATCAGATGCTTACTGTATCGGATCTTGCGAATATAAAAGATCTGCAGGAAATTACCGGCTTTTCTTATGACAGAACTTTTCGTTTATGCGCAGACATTCAGGCTGGCGAAAATCTAAGCCGTGATTTTGATTTTCCTTCAGGATTTGAATTCATAGATTATGGCTGCGCGAATATTGAGAAAACAAAAATCGGATTGAAATGTCTTCTTATGGTGAAAAAATCAGTCTGGGAAAATGAAAGATACATTCAGAGAAAAAATGATTCAAAATTCCCGGAACTGATACAAGCTATAAAAGAAAATAATCTTAAAAAAATTAAAGGACTTATTCATGAAGGGGCGGACGTTAATTTTGCGGAAGAACGTTTCCTCTACACACCTTTAGATGCAGCCATGCTCGCAAAGAACAAACAAATCTGTGAGCTGCTGATCAAAAACGGTGCCAGGTCGCATTACCTCCATTCATAAATTCTGTCCTTCAAAATCGCATTGTACATTTTTGTTTTTACGCCGGGGTTTTCGCGGCTGATCTGGGCCACAAGATTTTTGATGTACTGGCGGCGGGTGATTCCGTCGTGGGGGCACGGGTTCTTTACGCAGGGAAGCGAGTATTTGTTTCTGAACCCGATTATGTTTTTTTCCGGAATATTGATAAGAGGGCGGATGACAGTAATGTCGGCTTCTTTGTAGTAGGTCTTTGGGCCGAAGCAGTAGAACTGACCTTCATAAATCAGGGACAGCATCATAGTTTCAATCATGTCGTCCTGATGGTGGGCGTAGGCTACTTTGTTGCATCCCTTTTCTTTTGCAAAATTATTGATGGCGCCTTTACGGAGTTTAGCACACATGGCGCAGTAACTTCCTTTCTGAATTTTCTGATGCAGGATTTCCGCAATGTCAGTTCCAATTACGAAATATTCAACTTCAAGCTCTTCGCAAAGTTTACGGATTCCCGAAAGATCGAACTCACCAAAACCAAGGTCAGCAGTTACGGCAATGATTTCGAATTTCTGTGGCATGAATTTTCTGAGTCCTGCAAGGGCATAAAGGAGGGCAAGGGAATCTTTTCCACCCGAAATGCCAACGGCAATTTTATCGCCGTCCTGAATCAAATCAAACTGCTGAATGCACTGGCGGGTGTAACTGTAAAGTTTCTGAAGAGTCATAGAAAAAGTGTAGCAAAATAAAGTTTCGGTGTAAAAGGGCAGAAATCAGATTTCTTCAAGTTCCCCGAAGTCATCATCGGAAGAAACAGATTCGGCAGTTTTCTTCATTACTACAATGGTAATGTCATCATCGATTACAGATTCGAACCCGGCAAAAGATTTCAGTTCTTTCATAATGGCTTCACAAATCTCGTTTGCAGTTCCCTGAACTCTGTTAAGCACATCCATGATTCTTTCTTTGCCGAACGGTTCTCCGTCCTGATTTTCGGTTTCACTTATGCCGTCGGTATACATTACAAGCGTATCACCGTTTTTGAAGTTCTTTTTCAGAATCTGGAATTCAACTTCCAGATCAGGCACACCAATCATTCCGTACTGTGGTTTTTTGCTGTCCGGCTTGATCAGTTCTGCAGGTTTCTTTTTGCTCTTGCTTTTGAAAATCGGATGAGGAGCGCCGGCATTAACGAATTCAAGTTTACCCGGGTCTTCCTTGTCGATTCTGAAAAGGCATCCTGTCAGGTAGTTTTCAATTTCTCCTTTGACTGAAATAACCTGATTGTTTACAACCTTCATGGCTTCGTTCAGCGGAAGCGGCAGGGTTGAACGGAAAGAACGGAAGATGGTGTTCTTTGCAAGCATTGTAACAAGCCCGGAAGAGATTCCGTGGCCGGAAACGTCAAACAGGCCGCCGCCACGGAGCTGCCCTTCAAGAATGTAGAAGTCATAAAGGTCTCCGGAAACGCCCGAAAGAGGATTAAAGGAAACGGCAATATCCCAGCCAAGAATGTCGAAGTTATGAGGATAAATTGATTTCTGAACCTGTTCAGCCAGTTCCATATCTTTGTCTGCCTGAGCCTGACGGTTTTCCAGTTCTTCATTCAGGACGCGCAGTTCGTGAGTTCTCTGCTCAACGGCCTTTTCAAGGTTCTGATTCAGATAATCCAGCGATCTCTTGAAATGACCATAACGGCGGGAAACAATAGCAAAGAAGGAAATGATTGTTGCCTGCCATCCGTAAATTGTCATGTAAGGAACCATGCTCAGTCTGAGGAAGACCTTGAGAATGAAGTCTACTACCAGAGTCATGAATACAGGAGAGAATCCAAACATCAATGAAATAAAGGCGGATTTATCTTCCTTCATTCTTGTAAATATTGCAGAGATAGCAAAAATGAGCTGAAGAACAAGGGCAAAAAGAAGTAGCCACAAATTCTGATAGAAAGTCACCTGATCAGGAATGCACAGAATGATTGTGACAGGAATAATCAGAAGAACTACACGGATAGTTTTTATCAGCCAGGTATCTTTAACCTTCATGAAGGCACGGATAAAGCTTGTAGCAAAATATGCAACGATGAGTCCTTCCGCCCCTTTAAAGATTTTGTTCCACCAGAAAAAGTCCATACAGCCGATGAGAAACGGATTTTCGCTGAGCCACATCGGAAACAGATAAAATCCGGTAAAGAAGTTCATTACTGCATAATGGTGATATTCCATGTCTTCCCGCTGATTTGCAAAAAGCATCAGATAGATGATGGCGGTCAGGAACATAGACCAGGTAAAAATCATGTTCAGCTTGGAATAGAGGAAAGTCATTTTGGCGGTGTAGATGCTGGTTTCTTTGTACGTTCCAATGAACGGCTTGTCGCTTATACCGCCAACTCCGTCTACCCACAGAACAATGTCGATTACGTTTTTGCCCACGCGGTTTACAGCTTCTTCCGGAATCTTGAGATTTGAATAAGCCTGACCGGCATTGAAAGGTTCCGGCGGGAAGTAACCGATGTTCCCGATTTCCTTTCCGTTAAAATAAACGTTGGAAGCAATCATTATTTTTCCAAGTGCCAGGCCCATTTCCTTTGCCTGAAGCTGCCATGGAATTTCAAATTCGGAACGGATAGTCAGATAGCCTTTTTTTCCGGGAACATAATCCTGAAGGTTTCCCAAAGGGCCTACCGGAATTTCTGTATATGTAACCCCATCCAGGGTATAACTCCAATTGAAAAGAAAGAGACGGTTTATATTTTTAACTTTATGATTTGCGCAGCCTGATAATCCCAAAATAAAGAGGACTGTAAGAACTGCAGAGATACGTAATCTGCGCATACTAAATATTATAAGCCCAAAATTAGCAGATTTAAAGAAAAAATTAGAGATTTTGGATAATTACAACTTAGTCAGAGTTTTACTCCGAAGGGAACAGCATTTTCCGGAGTTTTCCGCCGGTTACAGTAGTATTAAGTTCTGAAACCGGTTTATTTGAAAGTACAATCAGTGAAATCTTTTCTTTTGGAAAGAATTCCATGTAGGAATTGAAAACCTGGGTGCTTCCTGCGTGCAGGAAAGAATCCTGTGAACAGTAAAGTCCAAAACCGTAAGAGTCGGATTCGGTCATGGCTTTGAGTGATTTTTTAGACACGATTTTTCCACTGTAAAGGGCATTGTTCCACAAAAGAAGGTCAGTGGCGGAGGAATTCACATCTCCGCAGCCTAAAGCCATATTCTTTGGAATGCTGTAGTAACGGTTTTTAATGTACCCTCTGGCTGTGGTTTCCTGGAATTCGGTGTTGCTGGAAGTCATCTTCGCTTTCCGGAAAATGTTCTTTTCCATGTAATCCTCGTACGAAAGCCCGGAAACCGATTCAATAACCAGGGCCAGCAGGTAGTAATTGGTGTTGCAGTAAAAGTATGTGGAATCAGGTTCTGCCAGAAGAGGAGCCGTTTCCAGAGCTTTCAGAACCAGGCCCCGCTCTACGCTTTTGCAGGCCAGCTCTTTCTTTGCAATCTGGCGGGCAAGCTTTGGTCCGAAGAATTCTTCCGGGCTATTTATGTGGTCCACAAGACCTGAACGCATGGACAAAAGCATGCGCACGGTGATGCGGTCTGCAAAGCCGGTTTCGGAAAGTTCCGGAAAGAATTCATCCAGAGTGTCATCAAGAGAAAGCTTTTTCTTTTCTACCAGCTGCATGATGCAGGCGGCGGTCATCTGCTTTGTGATGGATCCGGTTTCGAACACAGTGTCCGGGGAATTGGGTTCAGCGTTTTTCGATTTCGGGTCGGAGCTGCCGAAGCCTTTCTGGAAGATGATTTTGTTTCCGCGGGCTACAAGGACTGTCCCCTGAAATCTGGAATCTGTAAGGTATGAATCGGCTTCCCGGCAGAAGGCGGAATAGCTTTTACCGCAGGAGTTAAATAAAAAAGCGGAAAGTGTCAGAAAAGAAAAGCAAAGAAGAGGTTTTATACTTCTGCCGGATTTTCTGATCATCTTTCCGCCTTCGCAAGAGCCATTAAAAACTATTTGTTTTTGTTTACAATGCGTGTTTCGTATTTGCCGCTTTCAATGTCGATGAAGCGGACAAAAAGTGAAACTTTGTTGTCTGCGTTCAGGTTGTCCCAAACAAGGTTTGTGAACTTGTCGATGTCGCCTGTGCATGCATCGATATCAACTTTTGTTGGTTCTCCGCAGTAGCTTGGAAGAGGATTTCCGTCGCCCATGTAAGTGTGGATGAAACGTCCTTCTCCGGCTTTTGGATTTTCGTAAGCGTATGTGAAACGTTCACAGCGGTCACCGTCGCCGTCATCGCTCTTCAGGATAGACATCTGGTAAGAGTAAACACCCTTTTCAATTTCCATGATTCCCGAAATGCGTGGAGTGTAGTTTGGCTTGTCATCTTCGAATTCGCGAACGCGGAGTGATTCTTCGAATGTTTTTCCGGCTTTCATTCCGTCGTTGATTGTGTCAGTCTGGTCCCCGTTTGTAACGATTGTCTTGTTTCCAAGAACGCGAACAGGCCAGTAAATGATAAGATGTGGATCTACCATTTTTGATTCGTCAAAAGCCTGTGTGCGGAGTCCTTCACCGTCTTCTACGAAAACACGGTTACGGCTGTTTTCACTGCGACCCATAATGAAGTAGGCAGTTACGGCTGTTTTTCCGTCAGCAGAACGTCCGATTACGATTCCGCGTCCAGGGTAAGATGTTGATTTCAATTCGTCTGAAAGTTTAACAAGTTTCATTTCGTTTTCCTTATATTGTATTCATTTCAACAAGTGGTTTTGTACCTTCGGTCCCTGAGCCTGTCGAAGGGTCGAAGGGCCGAAGTTCTCAATGACCGTTTATTTTATGCTCTGTTCTTTTCTTCGGCTTCGTGCATTTCATCCAGGATTTCCATAACACGGTCGATTGTCTTCTGTTTTGGATCAGGATCATCTGCAGGAAGTGAATCCAGAATGTCCTGGCGGAATTTCTTGCATTCATAAACAGGGCTTGCTGTAAGTGTAAGTGTGTCTTCAACAACGATGTCGGCAAGCATGTCGTTCGGATGTTCAGGGTCGATTCTGAGACAGTTTCCGTTGATGGAGATAAGAAGCATGTTGTCAAAGAGTCTCAGGTAGCTGTCGATTTCGCGGAGACCTTTCTTTGTTTCAGGTTTTCCAGGGCGATAGCGTGTACCGCTTGGGAATACCAGGATAATCTGTCCGCGTTTTTTACATCCGTCCATTGCACGCATTGCGGCAAAGTTGATCTTGCGGGCGCGCATTGCTTCTTCAGCTTTTTCTTCTTCTGTGAGTTCTTTTGCGTTTAATGCATCAAGGCTGCGTGTAGGGTAAATAACAACACGTGTGAAACCTTCTGCAAAGGCACGAACAGCAGGATCTTCTTCGTTCAGTTTCATTCCTGCAACGGCAACGATACGGTTGGCAAAGTCTTTAGCCCAATCTTCTCCCTGTCTGTTCAGAAGGGCAATGATTGCTGGAAGGTCTACGTTTGCGTAGTGTTCCATCAGAATAAGCCCGGATTTTCCTTCGTTTACAACAGAATCATAAAAGGCCTTGAAGTTTTCAATTCCTTTCAGTCCTGAATCCGGCTTCATAATCTGATTCAGCATTGTATCCATATAAGCTTTAGTTTTAGGATTTGCTTCTTCGTAAACTTTTGTTTCGTCGATTTTAGCTGCTGCCTGAGAAACAGACATCATTTCCTTAAAATAAGCACCATACTTTTCTCTAAGAGAATTTCCCATTTCCAACCTCGTGAAAGTTTCTGTTCTATAGTAATTATGTTATTACTTTTCGTAAGAATTGTACATTGAGTAGCGGATTCTGCATTCAACTGCGGCAAAAAGAATTACTGCAAAAGAGAAGAATCTGAAGTTGTTTGAGAATCCCGCAAAGAAATCATAAAGACCGTGAAGAATTACGGCCATGAAAATCAGGAAAAGACGAATGTCTCTGTTGCGTTTTTCCCATACAAAAAGTCCCAGAAGTCCGGAACAGAACATGTGGATAAAATCCGAAGTAAACATGCGGATAAGGACCGGTTTGTACTGCAGAACTCCGCCCAGATTACGTGACATCTGGAAGTGATCCAGATAGTAGATTACAGACTCAAAACAGCCAAGGCTGAGACCCATAAAGAAAGCCAGGAACAGGAAGTCGCGTTCCGAATAGTCTTTGTGGGGAAGCGGGAAAGTAAGCCCGAATTTGATGAGTTCTTCTATCATTCCGTACAAAAGAACGGATTTTAACAGGACTGCAGAAAGGCTGTGTGCCCTGAAAAAAGGGAGGTAGCCCGAAAAGAACTGGATTACAGAAATCGGGAGAACCGAAATCAGTCCCATAAGAAGTGCCAGAAGGAGGTGGACACTCTTCAGTTTGAAGCCGAACAGCAGGATGCAGAAAAGCACTGCCAGGGGAACAAAACACATAATGATCGGGAATACGAGAGACATAATCAAAACATACACCAAAAAGCCAAGATTCGCAATTATTGGCGGTTTTGTGTTATAATTATTCCATGGATTACGAATCGATTGTCCTTTTAGGACTGAAACATACTGGAAAATCAACTCAGGGCAAGAATCTGAGTCAGAAGTTAGGCTATAAGTTCCTGGATACAGACACTGTAATGGAAAAAGTGTGCGGAAAATCACCGCGCCAGATTTACGCCGAAGGAGGAATAGAAGGATTCCTTATGGCGGAAGAAGAAGCCTGTATCGCAGTAAGCAAGTTTTTCAATTCCGAAAAAATGGTAATTGCTACCGGCGGGGGAATCTGTGACAATCCTCCGGCTCTTATGGCTCTGCGTCCGGCAGGTCTTTTTGTGTTCCTTAGAGCAAGCCTTGCTACTGTTGTAGAACGGATTGTCCGCAAAGTAGAACTTCTTCCGGACGGTTCCTTCAAGAACCTTCCGTCTTTTGTACCGGCCAGCGAAGTATGCAGTCTGGACGAAGTGCGGGAATTCCTTACGGAAAAATTCAAGAAACGCCAGGAAATATATGAAACCGCAGCCGACATCATTGTTGATGTTGGAAACGGAAGTATAGAAGAAAACCTTCAGCTTATTATGAATGCCATCGATAAGCACATCTAAAGAGCATAACCGAAAGCCTGAGGGCAAAAAAAAGCTGCCGGAAGTGATTCACTTCTGACAGCTTTTTTTATACAGGTCCCTGAGCCTGTCGAAGGGCCGAAGGGGACTCTAAATCAACGAATTAGTTACATCCACCACAGCCGCCGCATCCGCCTGAGCTTCCGCAACCGCCGCTTGAACAGCCACCGCATCCGCCGCCACAGCCCTGTGGAGGGTTCAGTTCAGCTTCTGTTGCATCACGAACTTCTACAACTTCAACGTCGAAGTGGAGTGTTTTTCCTGCCAGTTCGTGGTTTCCGTCCAGTGTGATTACATCATCAGCTGTTTTAATAACGTGCACGATTCTTGGACCGTTTTCTGTCTGTGCGTAGAATGCCATTCCAACTTCGATCGTTGTGGCATCTGTATCGAATTCTGAACGTGGAACATCCATGATCAGATCTTTGTCATAGTCACCGTAGGCTTCTGCCGGCGGAATAACACAGCTGAACTTGTCTCCCTGTTCTTTTCCTTCAAGTTCTTTTTCAAGACCGGAAATAAGTGCTCCTCTTCCAAAAAGGAATGGAAGTGGTTCTCCACCTACAGATGAATCCAGCTGTTTTCCTTCATCATCCTTAAGGGTGTAATGAATGGAAACAAATTTGTCCTTTTCAATTTTCATAGCTCTTCTCCTCTATATATTACCAGCCCATTTCTTCAGGATTAACTGCGTTATCCTGAACTACTTCCGTAATTTCCGGGCAGGCATCTTTAAGATAGCGTTCAATACCCATTTTAAGGGTCATAAGAGCCATAGGGCAACTTCCACAGGCTCCTGTAAGGTTAAGATGAACACGGTTCTGTTCATCGATTCCAACATATTCCATGTCGCCGCCGTCAGCCTGCAGCTGTGGACGGAACATTTCCATTGCTTCTTTGATTGTTTCTTCAAGTTTTGGATCTGCCATATATTCCTCAATATAAAAGATACTAAATAATAATGTATTTTGCTATAATTCAATTAAAAATAAAGGTTTTTTTTATGAGACATTGTTTTCGTTCCCTTATTCTGGCTGCAGGACTGGTTTTTCTGCTCTGTTCCTGCCTTTCAGAAAATCACATTTTCCAGCCTGATCCTGAAGCGGTATTTATTCCGGAAGCCTTTGAATGGGAAGATGTAGTTCCGGGAATCAGTTACGCAAAATTCGAAAACCCGGAAATTCCTCTGGTGTATCACATTGTGCAGGTAGATCTGAATAATCCTGAATTCGGAATCTTTGACTACTGTGAACCCCAGAAAAAATACGACAAAGCCGTTCTGATTTCCGAGCTGAACAAAAAGCAGGAAACCCTGGTAATGGTGAATACTGCACCGTTCCAGTACTCAAACAGACTGGCCCTGAAGTTCTGGTGGATGCCTTCCATTTACAAGAGTCTTGGCGTTCACATGTCGGAGGGAAAAACAAAATCCGAACCGGTGGCAAGATACTGTGCCCTGGCTTTTTACCGGGATCCTGATGGAACATACACAGCCCGCATTTTTGACAGCCAGACCGAACCGGAAGTTCAGCAGGCAGACTTTGCCTTCGGTGGCTTCTTCACCATTCTCCGGGATGACGAGATCCGGGAGTTCCCGGCCAACAATTATGATTCTCGAAACGGCTGCGGAGTTTCGGAAGACGGAAAGACTTTATGGCTCATGGTGGCGGAAGGGGAACGGCAGAAGCAGAGCATCGGAATGACTTATCCGGGCTGCGCGGAAGTTTTCAGAACTCTGGGAGCGGCCACCGCCATGCAGTTTGACGGCGGCGGAACTTCCTGCCTTTACCTGAACGGAAAGAACATGCTGAGTTATAAGCCTTTCAGGAAAAGCCCGGCTTATTTTGGAATCAAACGGAAATAAAAAAAGCCGCTGTCTTTCAGAAACCTAAGCGTCTGAAAGGCGGCGGCCTTTTTGTTGAGCGTAAGGGGCCGGCACTAAGCGTCAAGGCTTTCAAGCTTGCGGTTCAGTTCCATAACCCTTGCGTGCAGGTAATGATCGGTTGTGATTCGTTCAAGAATACCCATGGTCTTTCCGTCTTCGGTTACAATCGGAATAGCATCCAGATCATATTCGTCAAAGAGGGTGTAAACTGCAGGAAGAGAATCTTCAGGACGGCATGTAATGACCGGCAGGTCCATAATGTCTATGGCCAGCATTGAGTTTGCAAGTTCACCGATCTGCATGACTTCCTTAAGATGTTCCAGACAGATCATTCCGGAAAGTTTTCCGTTTTCATCTTTTACAACATAGTTCAGGTTGTGCTGGCGGCTGAACAGGTCAAGAATGGAATCCAGGCGTGCAGTTTCGCTAACGATTGTAGGAGAGTCTGCGGCACACACAAAATCGTTTCCCCACATAACATCCTGAACTTTTGCGTTCTTTGAGATGTCTTCAATCGTAACGTTGAGGCCAACTTCGCCGGCTTTTGTAACCCCGGCTTTTACACAGATCGGTCCGATAAGCTGAACAATGAAAGTTGTAGCGGTAATGATAAGCAGAATCTGAGGTCCAATGGAATCCGGGAAATCGTTTCCTGCGGCAATAGAAAGACCGATTGCAACGCCAGCCTGACTCAGAAGACAGAACGGAAGATACTTCTGAACGGTTTGAGGGGCCTTTGTAATCCATGCGCCGAACATGGAACCGATAGTTTTTCCGAAGGTTCTTCCGGCAACGTAAATCAAGGCAAGGAGCCCCAGGAACGGAGTAATAATCCAGATGTTCAGTTTTGCGCCTACAAGTACAAAGAACAGAACGTAAACCGGAGGAGTGAATTTGGAAACCAGACTGAATACGGATTTTGTTTTTGCATGGCTGAAGTTTACCATGAAGAATCCCAGTGACATTGCAGAAAGAATGTTGTCCAGTTTCAGGAATTCACAGAGTCCGGTACAGAGGAAAAGTGCTCCAAGAGAGAATGAAAGAATTCTTCCGTCATCATTCGGAAGGTAATGCATGATTACGCGGAGAAGTCCTCCAAAGAAAAGTCCTACAAGAATTGACCCGAAGATGTCTCTGGCAATTTCCAGCATCTGGGTTCCGAAGGAAGCAACTGAACCTCCAAGAAGGTTTGCTGCAATTGTAGAAGCGATTGTATAAAGGATAAGTGCAACAGCGTCATCCATGGCAACGATTCCGTACACAGTTGTGGTAAGCGGTCCACGGGTTCTGAATTCCACAAGAACATCAGTTGTTGCGGCAGGAGCGGTGGCGGCACAGATGGCACCAAGAATAACGCCAAGTGCTACAGCATATTTAATGTCTTTGGAGAAAAGGAAAACTACAAGAGTTACTGCGCTGCCAACAATAATGGCCGGAGTAATCGATTCAAAAATCAGAATGCTTACAAACTGCTTTCCGTATTTTTTTACAGTCCCGATTCTGAGTTCACCGCCAACAAGAAACCCGATGAGAGAAAGTGAAACAGTGCTGATAGGATTCAGCGCTGCAATTACTTCAGGTTCCAGAATACGGAAGCCGGAAGAACCGATGATGATTCCTATAACGATGTAACCTACAACCTGCGGGATCCTGAGTTTTTTAAAGAGCCATCCACCAAGAGCTCCGCAGAACATAATGATTCCAAGAAGAAGAACCAGCTGCACTCCCTGAAGATGCCAGAAATGCATTCCCTGTGGAAGGAGTGACGAAATTGGATTATCCATTTTATTACCCTATATGGGAACAAATATTAGCATATTAATAGAGAAGTTCGTAGAGGCTTGTTGCAGAAACAAGTTTGCGTCCGTATTCACGGGTTTCGGTGTAAGGAAATGTTTCAAGGAAAAGATCTTCCGGAAGGATTTTGATTCCCAGCACATAAGCGGAACTCTGCTTCCATTTTCTAATGCGGTTGATTCCGGCGTTGTATGCGTAGAATGCATCCATATAATTTCCGTCCAGGCGGGAAAGAAGATTTCCAAGATACCAGGCTCCGAACTCAATATTTGTTTCGGGATCAGTCAGATCGAATTCGCTGCGGCGCAGTCTGCGCGCAATATCTTCTCCTGTAAAACTCATGAGCTGGCAAAGTCCAACGGCACCGGCTGAACTTGAAACGTCGGGATCAAAGAAACTTTCGCTTCTGATTAAGGCGTAGAGAACTGAATCCGGAAGTCCGTACTTTTCGGAATATGTAGAAACAAAATCTTTGTAGTCCTGCGGAAAACAGAATTCAAGGAGCTCACGGCTGAGCGGTTCCTTTGCATAGTTTGCACGGCGAGATGCAATTCTTAAACTCTGGGCATAGTAATCATCTTTGCCGCCGGAACACTTCTGTAAAAGCGAGCAGAGATTCAGTGTAGTTTTTTCGGAAAGAAGAGGCTGACCTGCTTCATTCCATTCCGGATAGATTTTTTCCGGAAAGCCGAAGAAGGCATAACCATTCAGAAGAATTTCAAGGTCCGGGTCAGTTTCTATTTCGGAATCCTTTAGTATAGAACAGAGCATCCGGATTTTTTCTTCATCAGAAAGCTGAAGCTTCTTCGCAGCCATGACCTTATAGTAAAGATCGGTCCCGCTGTTTCCGGCAGTTTCCAGGGCCTGTCTGATTTCCTCTTCAAGAGTATTTCCGTTCAGGTCATTTTCGCCGGGCTTCCAGATCTGCTCTTCAAGAATTCGTGCATAGATGTAGGCGAACTTTGCAGTGGTTTCCCGGGAGGCATGCCCGTTCATGTTTTTGTAAAGTTTCCCCAGTTCCCGGTAGCGTCGTTCAGAAAGCAGGATAGGGGTAAGAAGATCAAAAAAGTCGTCAAAGTAGTTTGGATCTCCCAGTTCCGGGAGTTTTGTATATACAATGTTCAGACAGTTTTCCACAGAATGATTCAGGCTTGTTTTGAACAGATACCACAGGGCATTATCCTTTTTCTGCGAATTGTCTGTACATTGTATGGCAGAATTCAGGCATTTTGCCACTTTTGACTGATAATTTCCGCATTTATCGTATAGTCTTGCGGCGTAGAACCAGCAGTAAAAGGCCATATCTCCGTCAGTTTCCGTGTATTTTTCTGCCTCCGACTGAAAGAACTGTGCGCTCTGCCGGAAGTCGCTGCTGCCGTAAAGATGAGCTTTCCCAATGTCGGACATAATCTGAGGAGTCAGTTTAAAGACACCGCTTTCGTAATATGGAAGCAGCAGCTCCAGTTCCGAAAGGGCAGCCTTGTAATCCCGTTTGTAAACATCCGCCCTCATGCCTGCGCAAAGAAGCGTTCTGTTCCATTCATTTTCCAGATTTTCAGACTGCAGATTTTTTTCAGCCAGGTCGCAGTAGAACTTGTAATGCCATTGAGTGAAAGGCCGCTCGGTGAACCATGCGGAAGCTTCGCTCCGGAAGCCCTGGGCTTTTCTTTTCAGCATGGAACGCAGCCTCAGACTATAGGTTTCGTTGTAAGTGATATCCTGCGGGGCATTCCCCGTAAGCAGAATAATCTGACTTTCTTCGTTGTGTTCGTAAAGAATGCGGCAGGCGGTAAGAAGAGCGTCTTCATCTTTGTAGCGGGAAGCCAGAAACTTTGCCGCAGAAACTTTGTCCTGCACATCGCCAATTGAACAAAGTGTTTCTGCGCTTTTTCGGGAAATTAAAGGACTTCCTTTTTTCAGGCTTTTTGTAAGGCGTGTACGGGCTTCTTTCTGATTGCCGTTTTCAAGGGAACGGATGCCTAGAAAGAATTCCCGGTCTTTTCCGAACTCGGAAGTTCCTTGAGAATTTTTTGCCGGTTTACAGCCGGCAAAAGAAACTAACAGTATTGAAGCAGCAGCAAAAGAAGCAAGGCGTTTCATTATTCCTGCGGGATAAGAATTTTTGTTCCTGAAATGATGTAATCAGGATCTTTGATTCCGTTGTATCTTGCAATCTTGTGGTAACGCCATGGGTTCTTGTAGTAAGTGTCTGCAATGTCCCAGAGAGTGTCACCCCATTTGATTTTGTAAACGATGTCTTTCTTTGGTTCCGGTTTTGGTGGTGCCGGTGGTTCTGGAATAACTTCTTCTGCTTCTTCAATGATGATTACTTCATCTTCTTTTGCAGAAGGAACTGGTTCCGGTTCCGGCTCAGGTTCTGCAACCGGCTCAATGATTACTTCTTCAACAGGAGCAGCTTCTTTTTCTGCACCGCGTTTAAGGATGTTCAGTTTTGAAGGAATAACGAAGAGAATCAGGAGAACTGCAATGATACAGATGATTGCGCATACCACACAGATGATTACAGGTGCGCGGGTTTTCTTTGAAGTTTCATCTTCTGAAGAACTGCCCAGTTCTGTTTCCTTGTCGTAGAGACCTGTAAAGCTGATTCCGCCGGAAGCAGGTTCATCAGAAGGTTCGTCAAAGAACAGTTCATTGGAAGGGGCACTTTCAGAAGAATCGAAACTGTCAGTTCCGAAGATGTCATCGTCTGAAGAGCCGAAGATTTCGTCGGCTTTGGTGTTTTCGTCGTCCAGACTGAAGAAGTCAGGATCAGCGTCCTTTGCAGTCATGAGAGGATCTTCTTCAAAGTCAGGAAGGTCAAAAAGTGATTCACTTTCAGAAGAAGCTTCAACAGCTGTTTCTTCAAAAGTTTCTGTGGTGTCGGAAGAGTCACCGAAATCCGGAAGATCAAAGTCTTCTGTGATGGCCGGTGTATCTTCAAAAGTTATGTCATCCGAAGTTTCATCGGTAAAGATTTCATCAGAAATCATTTCATCTGAAACAGATTCAGATGCTGGTTCAGAAACCGGTTCATCAAAGGCTGGAAGCCCTGAATCTTCTTCCATGGTAAAATCAGGAAGGTCATTGGCAAAATCTTCCGAAGAAAAATCTTCTGTAGTTTCTGTGGCAGGTTCTTCTGCTGTAAAGTCAGGGGCTGGTTCTTCTTCAGGAACAGCTTCTGTTTCTTCTTCTGATTTTTCGTTCATGAGCATTGCTGCGGCAAGAAGTCCGCCTGCGGCTGCTCCACCTGCAGCAGCGGCTGCCAGGTCTGTATTGTCCTGTTCAAGTTCTTCCGAAGTGCCTTCAGTTGCAGATTCTTCAAGATTAATTTCTTCAAAGGCTGTTTCTTCTGCGGTTACTTCATCAAAAGCAGTATCTTCAACAACAGGTTCATCTATTACTTCAACTTCACCTTCGCCTTCTGCAAAAGCCGGCATTCCGGCATCAGGTTCAGTTTCAATTACTGTTTCCTCTTCAGGAGCGGTTTCCGGCTGAACTTCGCTTTCTTCTGCCGGTGTTTCAGCAATGTCGTATGCTGCAGCTTCATCAGCCATGCGTTCTTCCAGTGTTCTGTTTACCAGTTCGATTGTTGTCTTGCTGGTTGCTCCGGTTTCTTCATCAATGATGTTTGCTGAAAGTTCATTGTTTTCGTCGATGGCAACATTAAAGGCAATGCTTGCATCTCCACGCGGATGTTCGTTGATATTATCAATCTGGAGAGTATCTACGTATTCGGCATCGTCCATGGATGCAGTTTTGGACCGGTAAAGATCAACCATAACACGGGTCTGGTTGTTGTGTGCAGTTGTGAGTTCAAGCTTCTTCTGTTCCGGCTGACCTTCCTGAAGAACCGGGAAAAAGGATCCGTCGGCCAGTTTGATACCAATAGTTTTCATAATGATACTCCTGTAAATATCCTTTTTAAAAGTTTAACTGATTTAACTTTCAGAAACAATATTTCACTATATTATCGGCAAAAAGTGGAAATTTAATAAGAAAGGAACAGATAAAAAAAAGCTCCCTGAAAACCGTAAGATTTCCGGCTTTCGGGAGCTGTATTTTCCGCAGAAACGGATTAATTAAAATTCGTATGCGTATTCAGCAATGTAAACAAGTTCATTTACCAGAGTTCCGAATTTTTCTGCAACCACGTAATCAGAAATCTTAGAAACTTTTCCTGCATCGTATTTGATGATAAGACGTTTTGCAACTTTGTTGTCGGCATCGTAAGTTGTAATTTCTGAAAGAATGCCGTCGGCAGAGTAGCGGAACACTTCCTGTTTTACTCCGTCAATTACACTCATCTTTGCGATGGAATCAATCTTGCCGTCGTCTCTGTAAGTGTAAGTTGTGTCTTCATCAATAAGGCCGTTTCCAAAGTAAACGCTTTCTTTTTCAATACGTCCTGAAGCATCATATTTGTAGATTGTCTTCCAGATCAGGGCGCCCTTTGAATCGTATCCTGTTTCGTCTGCAAGAAGTCCGTCTTTGTATGTGTAGAAAGTTTTTCCTTTCAGAGATCCGTCTTTGAGGAAATCGTCACTTTCAGCTTTTACACCTTTCTTGTAAACGAATTCAGTTTTCCACATTACATCTTCAGCTGTATTCAAAGCAGTCTGACTTTTGATGTTTCCCGAAGCGTCATATTCAGAAAGCATTTTGTCTTCAAGAAGTCCGCGTGCTGTGTAAGCAGCAGATTCTGTTTCGTTTCCGTTTGCATCGAATTTACGTGTAATCTTTCCTGCCGGAGTTTTGAAGTAATCTCCGAATTTTGTAGCAATGGAATATTCAGAGCATGTTATGCTTTTTACGTTTTCAGGAAGAGAAACGTAAGAGAAAATATCCAGACCAAAAAGTGAGAGACTGAGAAGTCCCGAAACAAGACAAGCAATGAGTTTTTTCATAAATCAAACCTCCAGTTTTACATAAACAACATTATACTTCGTATTCTATATTTTCGGTAGAAATTTAAAATTTCTCCAACAATTGATTTTAAAGATTTGATATAATGGACTCTATGAATGACGCTCAGTTCAAATGTTTTGATGATTTCAGAAACCGTTTCAAAGAGAAAGTAAAGGAGTGGTCAGCTTTATCCGACCAGCTCCGGAAACTTCAGGAACAGGCTGCCGCCGGGAAAAATGGAAAGGCAGATTACGAAATTGAAAATCCTGTAGTTTATAACACCGCTCTGGACTCAGTTACAAAGGACGATGAAATCAGACTGATAGTCATTGGGGATAACCCCGGAAAAAACGAACAGCTTGAAAAGAACCGGAAGTATCTGGTTGGCCTGGCCGGAAAACTTGGCCAGAAGTTCTTTGACGAAAATCCTGAGCTTGGAATCGATTTCCGCAAAAACGCAATTATTCTGAACAAAACACCGGTTCATTCCGCACGGACCGAACAGTTGAAATACATTATAAAGAACGGGTCTTCCGAACTGAACGCAATGATTACGGAAAGCCAGGAATGGATGGCCCGGGAAACAGCCCTTCTGCATATGAATCTGGCACGGCTTGGGGGGAAGGAAACCTTTGTTCCTCAGCTCTGGCTTGTAGGCTATGCGGAACTTAAAGGGAAAGGTCTGTTTTTGGCTTACAGAGATACCCTTGCAAACACATACGAAAAGGACTTTTGTACTGACAATGTATATACATTTCAGCACTTTTCAATGAACCGTTTTACAATAGATCTGAAGAATTTCCGGGAAAAGAAAGGTTCTCTGAGCCCTGAAAACACAGGAAAAGTCTCTCTTTCAGCAGATCTTGCAGAATTAGGTTCACTTCACAGAAAAGAAATATTAGGAGTATAATAGATCATTATGGAAGTATTTCTTGGAATCCCGGCCGCCGATGGCGTTGGAATAGGAACCGCTTTTGTTATTCCTGAAGCAGTTAAGCGTGCAATTCCCCAGCATCACATTAAAATTGATCAGCTGAATAAAGGCTGGACCCGTTTTGAACAGGCCATTCAGACAGTCACACTGGAACTGAACGAACATCTGGAAGATCTTTCTCCTACAGACGAACAGGATAAAATCCAGAGAGAAGTTTTTGAAACTTACATTCTCATGCTTGGTGATCCTGTATTCCTTAAGGAAGTTAAACAGTTCTACGAAAAGGAACAGTTCAACATTGAATATGCAGTACAGTTCAAAGCCGAAGAATATGCTTCCCGCCTGCGCAATGCAGGTAATGAATATCTTGCAGAACGCGCAAAAGACATTACCGATGTATTTGGCCGTGTTCTTGATGAAATGCTTGATATCCATCCGTTTGAAATTACAAGAGTTCCTGACGGTTCTGTAATCGTTGCAAACACCCTCAGCTCTTCAGATACAATCATCCTTTCAAAAAGAAAGATTGCCGGACTTGCACTTACAGAAGGTGGTGTTTCAAGCCACGTAGTAATTCTTGCAAGAAACTACGGAATCCCTACAGTCGTTGGTCTTGATGACATTACAAAGAAAATCAGAAACGGTGAAACAGTCATTGTTGACGGAAAGGAAGCCGAAATTCTTCAGTCTCCCGACAAGGCCACAATTTCAGAATATAAGGCAAAAATCCGCGAAGAGTATCAGTACAAACTTTCACTCCGCGCCTTCCTTGATAAACCTGCCGTTACAAAAGACGGTGTGCGTTTCAACCTTATGGCAAACATCGGAACTCCGGAAGAAGCAGAAATTGCAAAGGCAGAAGGTGCCGACGGCATCGGGCTTTTCCGTACAGAGTTCCTGTACATGAGCACACAGGGAGTATCACTGAACGCCGCAGCCAGAACCTTCAGCGAAGAAGCACAGTTCAAGGCATACAAAAAAGTTCTTGAAGTCATGGAAGGAAAACCGGTTACAATCCGTACTCTGGATGCCGGCGGTGACAAGATCATCAATGCGGTGGATATCCCGATGGTTGAAGAAAAGAATCCGCTCATGGGACTTCGCGCCGTTCGTCTGAGTCTTGCTTATCCGCAGATTTTCAAAACACAGCTCCGTGCACTTTATCGTGCCAGCGTTTACGGAAACCTGGAAATCATGCTTCCGCTTATTTCAAGCACAAGCCAGGTGGAACGCTGTCTGAAAATCATACAGGAAGTAAAAGACCAGCTTAAGGAAGAAGGCATTCCGTTCAACGATAAGGTTCCGGTTGGAATTATGGTTGAAACTGCTTCAGCTGCAGTTACTTCGGATTGTCTCGCAAATCTTTCAGACTTCTTCTCCCTCGGAACAAACGACCTTACACAGTACACTCTGGGTGTAGACAGAGAAAACCAGCACGTTGCCGGTCTCTACGATGAATTCAATCTGGCAGTTCTCCGTCTTATAAACCTGACAATTTCAAACGCCATGAATGCAGGAATTCCTTTTGCAGTCTGTGGTGAAATGGCAGGCCGCCAGGACAGTATTATGGTTCTTGGCGGAATGGGAGTCAGAAACTTAAGTATGAGTCCAAAGCAGATTTCCCGGACAAAGGAACTGCTTTCGCGCTTTACCATTTCTGAGCTTGAAGCCATTTCGGCAAAGCGCTTGAGCAACGTCTGGACTCAGCTTAACACCTAAAACCTCATGTTGATGACAGTAATATCGTCAGGGAGTGGAGCGCGTCCAATCCATTCTTTGATTTTGCTGTCCATGTATTTTTCCGAGGTATAAGGATTCTGGTCGTAAAGATCCAGGAAGAATTCTTTTGTGTTCTCTTCTTCAAATCTCACACCTTCATCGTTCACCATGTCGGTAAGTCCGTCGGTGTAAAAGTTCACCTGAAGTCCGCTTGAAACTGAAACCTTATAAACAGACTTCACTTTTTCAGAAAGAGCTTTTGTGATTTCGCCCATACCGAATGGCGGCAGGGCAGGTTTGATGTAAGCGCTTTTCTTGTTTCCATTCTGATCTTTTTTAACAATCAGGGCATTTGTATGACCGCAGTTGAAAAGCTGGATGAATCCGGCTTTGTAATCTACAAAGGCGATGATTCCCGTAATGAAATTTCCAAGCGGAACAATTTCTGCAAGGTACTTATCAAGCATGGAAATGATCTTTGCCGAAGAAAGGTTTGTGCGGTCCAGCTGTTTCAGAAGCGAAAAGAATGAACCGAGTGTAACTGTAAGAAGTGCGGCAGAGAAATTTTTACCCGAAACGTCAAAACAGCCTATAAAGAAGCGGCCTTCCGAAATCTTCTGGGAAACATAAAAATCACCGCCAACGCTGTTTGCCATCTGGTTGTAGATAATGGTGTCGAAAGGAACGCCCTGTTTTTCGGTGTTTTTGTCAAGAATATTCTTCTGGATTGATGAAGCTTTGTTAAAATCCTGATTTTTCAGTTCTTCGATTTTTTTGTTGATGGCTTCAACGGAAACAATCCCGTAAAAAGAACGGTTATTAAGAAGAACAACAAAGTTCTTTACATTTTTCTTGAGGGCAACTTCAAAGGCCTGGGCGGAAATTTTTTCAAGATAATCGCTGCAGTCCAGAATGAGCGGAGATTCCACAACATATTCACCGCAGGGTTTTGATACGAAACGTTTGAGGGCGCTGCTGGTAAATTCCAGCACTACATCTTTTTCAATAACACCGATTACGTGATCATTTTCTTCCACAGGAAGGGCAGTAATCTCCGGCTGCTTGTTGAAAATTTCTGTTACATAATCAAGACTTGAATTGAAACTTACAGGTTCAATTGAAACGGCAATTGAACCAACCTGACGGTCGGAAAAGGAATTTTCCAGCCCGGTCTTTCTTACATCTGAATCATTTTTTGCTGAATGAACATCGTCAGTAAAAAATGATTCATCAAGGATTTCTTCATCCATTTTTTTACTCCAGAATCATTTTTTGTTTTGTTCATTTAGTCAGTTTTTCCTCTTGTTAATATTGTATAACACAATCGGAAAAAAGGTAAAGGAAAGTATTATGGCAAGTGAACAGTATTTTCTATATAATGAACTTTATGGCTAAGAAAAAGAAAGCAAAACCGGATTTTTCAAAACCGAAACCGGGTGTGAATGCAGAATCTTCAGAAATGGAAAATGAAGGTCTGTCTCTTGAAAATTATGATTCTATGGGAAATCCTCTTACAGAAGAGGATTCATCTGATAATTACGAAAGAGATGAATCGGAAACAGAATCTTTTGTAGATGAAAATGACGAAAACCTCATCACTCTTCCGGAAACAAAATCAAACGATTATGTAAGACCTGAAGACTTTGAATACGAAGGCCTGCCAACTCTGGTAATTGCAGGTCGTCCGAACGTTGGAAAATCAACACTCTTCAACCGCTTCCTTCGCCGCCGCATAGCAATTGTAAACGACCAGCCGGGTGTAACACGCGATCCTGTTGAGGCCGTTGCCATGCTGAAGGGAAAGCCTGTTCACCTGATTGATACAGGCGGATACAAACTTGAACGCGAAATCGGAACAATGGAAGCAGCCCTGGATGAACAGGTTGTTGAAAAATCGCTTCTTGAAATTGAAAAAGCCGATGTAATTCTTATCCTTCTTGAAGCAGGAACAATTACAGGTGAAGATGAAGAATTCATTCTGAAAATGCGCCCATACTGGGACAAAGTTGTTGCTGCCGTAAACAAAACTGAAGGCGGAAAAAATGAAGCTGAAGCCTGGAACTATGCACGCTTTGGTTTCAAAAATCTTTTCTTCATTTCGGCAAGCCACGGCGACCGCATCGGCGAACTTACAGACTGTCTTGTTTCCAAAATGGATTTCTCAAAAGTAAAGGTTCTTTCTAACAAGCGTCCAATTAAAATCGCAATTCTCGGAAAACCAAATACAGGAAAATCTACTCTTTCAAACAGACTTACTCATTCTGAAAAATCAATTGTCTGTGACTATGCAGGAACAACCCGCGACGTTGTTGAAGGTGAGTTTGAATACCGTGACCAGAGATTCAAAGTTCTGGATACTGCCGGAATCCGCCGCAAGGCAAAGGTTACGGAAGACGTTGAGTATTATTCAGTAAACCGCGCAATCAAAACTCTGGACCAGTGCGACATCGTTTACCTGATGATTGATGCCGAAGAAGGTCTTGCAGAACAGGATAAAAAAATCTGTGCCCTCGCGTACGAACAGGGACGCGGAATTATTTTCATTCTGAACAAGTGGGACAAAATGCCTCAGGACAATAAAACCTTCAAGGCAACAAAAGAGTGGATCAACATCATGTTCGGTCAGATGGACTATGCTCCGATTCTTCCGCTTTCAGCACTGGAAGGAAAAGGCGTAAAGGATCTTCTTGATAAGACTCTGGAAATTTACGGACAGCTTACAAAGAAGATCGGAACTTCATCTCTGAATATGGCTCTTAAAGACTGGCTGGACCGTTACCCGCCTCCAGCAAGCCGCACTGCCCACTTCAAGATCCGCTACATGACCCAGAAGGAAGCAAATCCTGTACGCTTCATGATTTTTGCAACCCGCCCTGAAGTCGTGCCGGAAACTTACATCGCTTACCTGAAAAACCGCATCCGCGAAGATCTTGGCTTCGACCAGATTCCGGTTCAGCTGGAAATGAAAGCCAGCCGTCAGAAATGGGAAGAGCGAGAGAAGTAAAAAAGACGCTTTTTGAGCGACTTAAGACTTAAATCAAACACTTAATACGGAGAATCAAAAAATGGGACGCAGCGAGTTGTGGCGCGAAGGCATCCCGCAGTGAGCTTGCGAACGAGGACTTATGCCTTCGAAGCCACAAGCTCGCGTTGCTGGGACCCATTTTTTGCTAACGGGATTTCCGTGTTTGATTTATTCATATTAATTCATAGGATAGTAGTAGTTATGTCTTTAATAAAAATCTCGAACTGCCGAATTGAAAACGCTGCGGGAACTGTTGTTCCTGAGGTTTCATGGGAAATGAAAGAAGGGGAGGCCTGGCTTGTAATCGGGCCAAACGGCGGCGGCAAAGCAGATTTTGTAAATGCAATTTCTGAAAGTGCAGGCCTGAAATTCACACCGAATGCAGGTGAATGTAAGGACAATGTATATACAAATACCTTCAAAAACTCAGTTGAACTGGTTTCACTGGAAAGGGCAGCCCGTCTTATTCAGGAAGAACGTGAAAACGATGAAAGTGATTACGTTGAAGGCGGTGTTGATATCGGCCGTACAGGACGTGTTTTTATTGCAGAAAGCCTTCCCGGAGTTACCATCAAAAAGAATCAGCCTCTTCCACCTGAAGCATTTTCTATTGACGAAAGTGACGAAGTAAAACTCTGTGGCATTCAGAAGATTCTGGACCGCGGACTCAAATACATGTCTACCGGAGAAATCCGCAGAACACTTCTGGCTCGCGGACTTATCAGCGGAAAGAAGCTTCTTGTTCTGAGTGATCCTTTTGCCGGCCTTGATAAAGAAAGCCGCGGAATCCTTCTGGACTTTTTTACACAGGCAGTAAAGAAACAGAATCCTGCCGTAATTCTTGGAATGGAACGCTGGCATGAAATTCCTGATTCAATCACACACGTTCTGGAATTCAAAGACAAGAAGATTTCATTCTGCGGAGTTCGTTCTGAATACGAAAAAATTCTTGCTGAACGTCAGGAAGAAAAATCTGCGGGAGCGGAGGCTGCCCGTAAAGATTTTGAAGACGAACTTACAAAGACTTACGAAGATACAGCAGTTCTGCAGAACGGTTCAGATGAAGAAAAGGTTTCTTCAGGTTCAGAGGCCAACAGCAGTGAAGCTCTTGTTCAGATGAACAACGTGAACGTTGGTTGGGGCGACCACCACGTTCTCAGAAACCTGAACTGGACTCTTCGCAAGAACGAGCACTGGCTGATCCGCGGACCAAACGGTTCCGGAAAAACAACTTTCCTTGAGCTTATTACCGGCGATAACGGACAGGTTTATGCAAATGACGTATGGCTCTTCGGTCGTAAGCGCGGAACCGGCGAAAGCATCTGGGAAATCAAGGAGAAGCTTGGAATCGTATCGTACAGAATGCACGTTGAGTACAGAATGCTTGGAAATACCAGCCTCAGAGACGTAATTGTTTCGGGTTTCCGCGATTCAATCGGGCTGTACGGTGCAGCCACCGATATGGAAAGCGCTGCAGCCATGAAATGGCTCAAGCTCGGCGGTTTCGGTGGAAGGGAAATGGAATCATTTGGCGGCTTGAGTTACGGTGAGCAGCGTGCAATCCTTATTCTGCGCTCTGCTGTAAAGTGTCCTGAAATCCTTATTCTGGATGAACCGTGCCACGGTCTGGACGAAAGCTACCGCGAAAAGATTCTGCAGCTTCTGGAAATAATCGGGCAGAACGGAACTTCAACAATGCTTCACGTTACCCATGATCCTTCTGAAAAACTGAGCTGCGAAAAACATGTGCTTGAACTGCATCCGGACGAAGATCCGATGTATCATATTATCGAAGAGTAAACTCTTTTTTACGCAGAAAACTTATTGTAGAATGAACAATAAGACAAATTAGAACAATGGAGACAAAAATGGGAAAGCAGTCTGACTGGGATGAATACTTTCTGAATATTGCCGCCGAAGTGGCCAAAAAATCAAAGGACCCTTCTTCACAGTGCGGTTGTGTAATTGTAGACGACAAGCACCGTGTAATTTCTGTGGGATACAACGGACTTATCCAGGGGGCAGACGAATCAAAGCTTACACTGAGCGAACGCCCGATTAAGTACCGCTTTGCTGTTCATTCTGAAATGAACGCAATTATTTTTGCACACCAGGATCTTACAGGCTGTACTGTTTACAACAATCTGGCAACCTGTGACAACTGTCTTAAGTACTGTCTGCAGGCGGGAATCAAACGCTTTGTTTACCGCAATCTGCGTCTTGCTTCCCACGGAGCTGCCAAGAGTATGTCTACTTTTGAAAGCGACCTGGCAATTGTACGCCTTCTTTCGGCCATGCCGGATGTAGAAACCCTGAACATTTCCAACGGAAAGACATACAAACAGGACATAATCGATCAGTACGAACCAGATACTGATGAATATAAAGAACTGACAAAGTGGTAGATTGTATGTTCAATGTACATACAAATCCATTGATTCAGGCATAAAAAAGGCGCCCGTTTTAGCGGACGCCTTTTTTATCAAAAGGTCCCTGAGCTTGTCGAAGGGCCCATTTGATTTTGTGTTGCCTTTTAAATAAGGCGGTCTAATTCATCCAGGAATACAGCTATTGTTTCAAAGCTGTTAAGACTGCTCATGTAATAAAGTTTTCCATTATCATCAAAAATGTTCAGAGTAAGATTCAGAGTACAGATATCATCCAGAGCTCTGGCCATTTCTTTTAAGTTTCCGGAATCAAGGAGTTCCAGATAGTAATCTGTAAGGGTTCCTTTCAGTGCAATGTTTCCTTCCAGGAGAACAACACCACCTCTTCCTTTGCTGTTACAGAGTGCAATTTCCTGTCTTACAGTAACTGCAGCTGCCGAAGGAAGCTCACTATAACTTTCAGAATAAGTTCCGGCAGTTGCGGCTTTTGCTGTGACAGTTCCCTTCATCTGGCGGATGAATGTTCTGTATGGAAGTTCAGTAAGATCAAAGGTGTAGTCAATTACAGCGGCAGCACTTGCTTTTCCCTTTAATCCGTAAAGGTAGTTTTCCTTGTTATAAAGTGGAGTTGCTTCACCATTTCCTTTAAGGTAAAGAGTCTTTACTTTAAGGCCTGGCACAATGTCGGAAAAATCTGATGCGATATTTTCATCTACTGTTATTATTGTTTTCTTATTTTCGTGGAGTTCAGAATCACAATTGTCCAGCTTGTTCATTACAGATTTTACTGCTGCGGTAACAAGTCTTCCCGATTTTGAATTTTCAATTTCGTCTGAATCAATCAGATCTTCGAAATATTCAAGAAGATTCTCAAGTTCCTCAAGTTCGGTTGTATCTTTTCTGCCAAGCATGTTTTCGCCAGCTTCAAAAGCAAAGACGCCCATATCGGCAATGCTGGAAATGATTTTCTTTGCACCACTTTTAAGTGTAATTGGAGAAGAGGAAACAGTCGGAGCCGGAACTGCAGGAGCCGTAGTGGCAGGAGTAACTGTTTGAGGAGAAACAGAAGGAGCCGGTGTAGAGGCAGCCGGAGTTGATGTTACTGGTGCAGATGGTGCCGGTACAGATTCTGCAGGTTTTGGTGCCGGTACAGAAGGAGCATTGGCTGCCTTATGCACGATAGTGATTTTCTCGTCGGCTTTTGGCACATAAATAAAGGCACCTTTAAGAATTGCAGAGTCTGCTTTCTGGCGGGCTCTGTCCATGTCGTCGCTGTTGGTGTTCAGGAGAACGCGGTAGAAAAGAGTACCGTCATCCCGAAGGAACTCAGTAATACAGACATCTTCGTTGTCATTCTTAAGTCTGTCTGCAAGAGACATGGCATTATCAATATTCACAAAGGAACCGACACAAACATAAACAGGAGCAGCAAAAATACCGGCAGCAAGAATTGTTGTCAGCAAAATAGATAAGATCAGTTTTTTCATAGTATTACCATTATACAACTGAATTAGCCGGGTGTAAAAAAAAGCGGTGCCCCTTAAGGAACACCGACTTTCAGTATGTTTTATTCCTGATCTTTGTTTCTTTCGTAAAACATTTCAGCATCTTCATGGCCATATTTCTGGCTCCATTCAGTAAAGGTGCCGGGGGTCTGTCCCTGTTTTTCAGGTTCAGGCTTTCTGGCAGCTTTACTGGTTTTGAAACCGGTTGTATGGGAATACTGGCGGCGCATCATTGCATAATATTCAGTGTCATCCATGGTGCTTTAGTTCTTCTTGAAAACAGGAATGCTTTCGATTGGTGTTGAAACTTCAACAGTCTGGCCGCCGTCGTAAACTTTTCCGTCGCGGATGTCTGTCCATTTTCCGGCAGGCAGGTAAACTTTGCGGCTCTTCATTCCGGCTTTAAGAACAGGAGCTACCAGGTATTCGTCACCGAACATGTACTGGTCACGAAGGTCCCAGCATTTTTCATCGTTAGGGAATTCGTAGAACATTGTGCGCATTACAGGAGCGCCTGTTTTTGCAGCTTCTTTGGAAAGCTTTGCGATGTAAGGAACAAGGCTCTGGCGCAGTTTGATCTGAGCTTCAAGAATTTTCTGTGCTTCAGGACCGTAGCTCCAGATTTCGTTAGGGCGCCCTGTGTAAAGGTAGCCTCCGCCGTAATCCTGCTGCGGGTCTTTGCAAAGTGGAGGTGTGTCGTGAGGGTCGCGGTCGCCGTGGAGACGCATGATCGGACTGAATACAGCGAACTGTGCCCAGCGTTCCAGAA
>JAZLIM010000153.1:0-2407 GCA_045617385.1 Treponema sp. | reverse complement strand
AAAACCTGATATGTTGTGCCAAAAGTCAATATAAAAAGAAAAAAAACAGCAGGAACAGGTGTTTTTCGGCAATTGCCCACTCTGATATACGCTGATTAGGATTTTTCCACGCAGCAAGGTCAATGGTCCGCCAAAAATTGTTCGTTCTCGTCTAGTATCGGAAATCATTCCTTCTGTACTGAAGTGAATGTTCCATAGGTTTAATCGAAGATAACAGGATCTTGCCCAAACCTGCTGTTCATTTCTTTCAATTCGTTGCCATATTTTCAGCCTTTCAGTTGAAAACCCATTTATCAGCACTTCTGCCTGACAGGATCAGAAGTCATTCCATCATCATATCTGCTCTTTTATGTTTTATTTCCGATGTTACGCGATGTTGTCTGTCATCATGCCCCAGATGAAGCAGGACAGTTCTCTTGCTCCGGCTGTGGTCGCGATATTTGACTTCACCCCTCGCATTTCCATTGATTTCATTTTAGTTCTGATTCTCTTAACCCCACGGTCAGCATAGGCTATGACTTTAGTATCAGCTCCCAGTTGTCTCTGGATAATCCGTTTTGATTTTACAGCCGTTGTTTTCTTTATCGACTGGGCCGCTTCTGTCAGCAGTGTTCTGACATTATAATTTCCAGCCTTTGTTATTCCACCTTTTCTTTCTTTCAGACCGCTTGAATCTTCACTCGGACAAAGTCCCAGAAAATGGGAGAAAGCTGCCGCTGACTGGAACCTGGTGAATTCAAAAATCTCGACGATTATCGAAACTGCTATCATTATGTCTATTCCTGAAAAACAAATCAGTCTGTCGACTTTATCCTTTATCAGCTCATCCTCAGACATTATTCTGATTTTATCATCCATGATTTCGATTTCTGCCATCAGTTCTTTTACTGTTTTAAGATATGTCTCAAAACTCTCCTGCAGCCAGTATTCTTCATAGTTTACCTCATTCAGCCACCTGAAATGTCTGACCGTCCAGTAACTTTCGTTCTTGTTTTTCTGATAAATCTTTCCAGTTCTCAGCATGAATGAAAGAAGCTCCTGCTTTGCCTTCTTGAGTTTCGACTTCTTGGAATTCCTTGCCCGTGTATATTCCTTCATCGCAAAAATATTCCGGTCAGGTACTGCTACAGAACTGTATGTATGGTATGCCAGGGTTTCTGCCAGCAGTTTTGCATCCCTTGTATCAGTTTTCACCTTTGAGTTGCTTTTTCTGATTGTTGTCGGTGCTATTACCGTGCAGCCGAATCCCGCCTCCTGAACATCACGGTAAAGATCATAACCTGTTGGTCCTGCTTCATACCCTGCTATTATCATCACTTCGTCGTTGTATTTTTTTGATATTCTTTCCAGATAATTGATTGCATTACGGCTTGTTGCCTTCATTTTTACCTGACCGAAATATTCCTGCTCCTTTACATCGAAGCTGCATGCTGAATAAGTATCTTTGTGAACATCAATTCCCACGTAGATAATTTTTGTGTTTTCGTTTACAGTTGTCATTGTAGTGCCTCTCGTTTTGTATTGAGGTAATGCCTCATACGGTTTGTTTTAGGTTTTAATCATTATGATGCTAAATCCTCGTTTTTTACAAACCTGTTGGCACTACATATTGTCTAGAAATTTTACAAAAGTAATGAAAATATCAAAATAATAGGTTTTAAAGACTGACATGACTGGTGCATTGGTGATGGAATGTGTAAATTCTAGGTTTTAAAGACTGACACCAGTGGTGCAAGATTAGTATCATTAATCGATAAATAAGAACCCCTGTGGAACAAAAGCTTTCACGGGGGTTTTGTTTTTATTTTGCTGGTGGAACATCAATTTCCATGTCAGAAAGTGCAAAAGTGCAGCATGGATGAATGAAGTTGTACTTCAAATCAGCTTTACGGCGGAAATCCAGTTTTTCCGGAATCCAGTAATTACCACTTTTTACAAGTGTGTGGCACCAGCCGCATTCACCGGAACGACAGCGATTTGGAACCGCAATACCATTTTTTTCCAGAATCTGTAAGATTGTATCATCTGAACTGCCAGTAACTGTACGGGTTTCATCGCAAATTGTAACTGTAATGCTAACTTCTGCTGCAGAACTGCCAGGATAACCTTCCTGAGTTTTTGCACTGTGAATTTCCCCGAACATTTCGTGACGGATATATTTTTTTTCAAGTCCAAGCTTTTCCAGTTCTTTGTCCATAAAATTGTACATTGCCTGCGGACCGCACAGGAAAACTGAATATGGTGCATCAGGTGCATATTTTTTAATTAATTCTGCTGTAAGGAATCCTTGTTCAAAGCCTTCTGCTTCTTCATTGCTTAAAACATGAACCACTTTGATTTTATTTGATTGCTTTTCCAAGGCGTCAAATTCATCTTTGAACAGAATAGAAGCTTTATCACGGCTTCC
>JAZLIM010000152.1:0-16395 GCA_045617385.1 Treponema sp. | reverse complement strand
CCTCAGCTTGTTAAGAACTTCGGCCTGGCAGACGGCGCCACAACAGGCGGCTTCGTTCACCTTACAAGCGAAGACATTGCAAACATCTACAAGCTTGCTTTGTAACACGAATGTCCATTTGATCCTTTGAGCCTCGGCCCTTCGACAGGCTCAGGGGCCTCGGGCAGCTGGCCCTTCGACAGGCTCAGGGACCTCGGGACCGGCTGTCGAAGGGGACTTTCATTCCCCCGCTTGAATAACACGAAATAATTGCTTTTTCTGTAAAAAGGGCTTAAAATATAGTCATTATGACATTTTTTGTAATTTTGTCATAATGACTATGGAGGCACTTATGCTTACAGAAAAGGATTTCAAACTTAAGACTTTCCCTGAATTCTGGAACCTGACCGTTTCAAAATTTGCCGACAAAAAAGCTGTTGGGTTTGCTCTGGAAATGGAAAAATTCCTTACATACCGTCAGCTTGATGAACTTCAGAACAACGTTGCCAGAATGTTCACCGCTCTTGGACTCAACAAAGGCGATAAAGTTGCCATCTGGTCTGCAGGATGCCCTCACTGGGGTGCTTCGTACTTTGCAACCGTAAACCACGGCTTCACTGCTGTTCCTCTGCTTCCAGACTTTTCAGCCGGAGAACTGACTACAATCTTCAATCACTGTGAAGTAAAGGCCCTTATTGTAGAAGAAAGCCTTCTTTCACGTTTTGAAAAATGCCCGGAAAATCTTCCTGAAATCGTACTGAACATTTCAGACTTTTCTGTTATCAAGGGGAACAAAGAAGTTACTCTGGAAAACTCAAAAGCCATTCAGATTCCTGAAGCTTTTGCAAATGAAGAAGACATTGCTTCAATCATTTATACTTCGGGAACAACAGGCCACTCAAAAGGTGTTGTTCTTACTCACAAAAATCTGATTACAAATCTTCTTCAGGCCCAGACAATTTTCCCGATTACAGAAAAATACAACACACTTTCGTTCCTGCCATTAAGCCACGTTTACGAATTCACAGCAGGCTTCACTTACATCCTTTCATACGGAGCCTGCATCTGGTATCTGGCAAAACCTCCGGTTGTGCCTGCCCTTCTTAAAGCATTCGAAAACGTTCGCCCGATGGCCGCTATGTCGGTTCCTCTGGTAATGGAAAAAATCTACAAGAACGCAATCAAGCCGAAATTCGAAAAGAACAAGGCTATCAAAACACTTTACGGAATTCCTTTCTTCAGAAAGATTTTCCACCGCGTGGCCGGAAAACAGCTTATGAAAACTATGGGTGGAAGATTCAAGTTCTTCGGGATTGGCGGAGCAAGACTGGATCCTGTAGTTGAACGCTTCCTTAAAGAAGCAAAGTTCCCTTACGCCATCGGCTACGGTCTTACAGAAACTTCCCCTCTCATTGCAGTTTCAAATCCACGCCAGACAGTCTGCGGAACAATCGGGCTTCCAATGCCGGGCGTTGATATGCAGATTCTGAATCCGAACGAAATGGGAATCGGTGAAGTTGTAGTTAAAGGCGACAACGTTATGGCCGGCTACTACAAAGACGAAGAAAACACAAAGGCCTGCTTTACTACAAAAGAAGACAGCTGTGGCGAAGGATACTTCAAGACAGGTGACCTTGGATGTCTTTCAAAAGTCAAAGGCGCTGTAACACTCAGTCTTAAGGGAAGAACAAAGAACATGATTCTTGGACCGAGCGGAGAAAACATTTATCCGGAAGACATTGAATTCGTTCTGAACCAGAACATTGACGTTACAGAATCGCTGGTAGTTATGGGAAAGAAAGGACTCCGCGCAATCATCAAGCTTCGCGACAACGTTCACACAAAACGTGAAGAACTCAGAGCCCAGATCAAGGCTTACATAAACGAAAGAGTGGGACGGTCAAGCCGCATAGAAGAAATTGATTTCATTGCGGAGTTTGAAAAAACTGCCACTCAGAAAATCAAACGTTTCCTTTACGAAATGAACTGTGAACTGAACTAGGCTGGCTTTTGAAAATCAGCCGTCTATTCACTCTTTAAGACATGGGTCTTTTTCCATTCGGTTGGAGAAAGCCCCTTTTCTTCTTTAAACGTCTTCATAAAATACTTAACGTCTCCGAATCCCGACTTCTGTGCAACTTCGTAAACTTTGTAGCAGTCCTTTTCAAGAAGTCTGCAGGCTTCTTCAATTCTGAGTTTCCGGAGATATTCGTTGAACACCATTCCTGTGTGTTCCTTGAATTTTTCGGAGAACCAGGTGTAGTTTATGGAAACATGATTTGCAACCATAGCCATGTTGATGTTCTTTGTGAAATTCGTTTTTACATATTCAAGGGCTTCATCAATGAAAGGATATTCCGAAGTCTCTTTTTTAAGCAGTTCCGAAAGATAGATCAGATAGTCGGAAACGCAGGTCATCCATTCTGAAAGTTTTCCGTACTGCCAGATATTTTCAATCATGATGCTCTTCAGATGCAGGTAAAGATCCTTGTCGGTCCAGCCCGGGAAACGGGTAAAAAGATTTGCGTTCAGCTTGTTATAGATGTAATAAAGCCGGGCTGCAGAATGTTCCTTGTTATTTTCTTCAAAAGTGAGAAGTTTTTTGAGGCCCGAAAGAATATCCTGTACTTCTGAAATAGAAAGCTTTGCCACCAGTTTTTCGTAAGTTTCGTCAATTTCTGACCAGCTGGATTCAGAAGCCTGTTCCGGGAAATAATAACGGCCGTTTACTTTTTCAAAACTTGCTTTTACAAAATATGACTGAAGGACTGCTTCCACTGCCTGTTTTTTTGACATTCGCAGAGAAGACACATTGTTTGAAACTGCGGAGATTCCAACAACATACTGATTCAGCGAAAGGTCGGTTTCTATCAGATACAAAGCTTCTCTTGGAATCACAACGCATTCAAAACCGTTCTTGCTTTCCAGAGTCCAGTAGTCCACTGAGTTCAGCACCTGGCCCAGAATATTCTTTGTGTGATTTCCTGTCACCGCTACACAGTAGAATCCGTTGTCAAAATGAACACCCGAAATCTCGGTAGTGCTGTCCAGGCGGCCTTCGTCCACAATGTTCTTGAGTGTTTCTTCATTCTTCTTCTGTTCCGTTTTCCGGTGCAAAGCAATAGCCTTTTCCACCGCTTCCACCAGTTCCTTTTTATCCAGAGGCTTAAGAATGTAAGAACCTGCCCCGCTCTGTATTGCCGCCTTTGCGAAAACAAAATCATCGTAGCCGCTTGATACAATCATTTCAGGTTTGTTCTCAAGCTCAGAAACGTTCTTCATAAGTTCCACGCCGTCCATAATCGGCATGCGGATATCGGTAATAAGAACATCGGGCTGTTCTTTTACACAAAGTTCCAGAGCCTCTTTCCCGTTCTTGGCTTCAAGAATTTCCAGAGGAATATTGATTGAGTCTTTCAGGATTTTGGAAATCCCGGCTCTGATAAGTTTTTCGTCGTCGGCAATTACAATGGTTATCACTGGTCTACCCTCTTTAATGGAACCGGCACACTGATTGTTGTTCCCTTTCCCGGTTCAGACTCGATTCTGATTCTGTAGTCGTCTCCGTAGAACACAGTTAGCCGCTGCTGGATATTCTTAAGTCCGATGCTGCCCTTTGAGTCGCGTTCGTAGGCGCTGTCTTCCAGGTAGTCGTTTATAGACTTAAGCTGTTCGGCACTCATACCCTGGCCAAAGTCCTGTACGCTGAGGAAAATTCTGTCTCCGGTGACTTCGGCGTAAACTTTTAGTGATGCATCATTTTCTGTTTTTTCTATGGCGTGGACAAAGGCATTCTCAATAAGCGGCTGAAGAGTCATCTTTGGAATTTCAATGTCCATATATTCTTCGGGAATGTCTACTTCCAGACTGATCGTATAGTCGTTTCTGATGTTCAGGATGTAAACGTAAGATCTGATATATTCGATTTCCTGTGCCAGAGAAACGCGGTGTATTCTCCAGCGCAGACAGTAACGCATCATTTTTCCAAGAACCTGAAGGCTTTCGGAAATATCGTCCTGGTCTGCAAGAACTGCCTGCATGCGGATTGTTTCCAGAACGTTGTAAAGGAAGTGGGCGTTGATCTGGTTCTGCATGGCTTTCATTTCTGTGTCGGCAATAAGACTCTGTTCGGTCTTGATAAGTTCAATCTGGCTTGAAAGCTGGGCGGTCATGGAATTGAAAGTCTGCTGGGTTTCGGCAACTTCGTCCAGACCGGAAACAGGAATGGTTACCGAAACGTTGCCTTCGCGGACTTTTTTCATGCCGTCCATTACGGAATAGATTCCCGACATCATGCGGTTTGTGGTGTACTTTACAATCAGGTAAAGCGCAATGGTCATAAAAATAACGCTGGCCAGAATTGAAAAAATATAAATTGAAAGGCTGTGAACAATGCTTGGACTTGTATTTTCTGTAACAAGATAGATTTCCATTTCCGGAATGTAACTCCAGGAAATCACTTTGTAGAAAGGACGCAGCACAATTGTACCTTTGTTCTGTCTGCTTGAAAGAATGCGTTTGTGGAGCCTTTCTTTTCCGGGAGTCAGCACCTGGGGTTCGAATCCCCATCTATTTTCTGAATAAGGAACAAGAATTCCCTTCTCTGCGTCTTTTTTGAAAATGAACTGAGTTACATCCTTGATATCGTTCTTGTAAACTGAAGGGAAAAAATCTTCCACCAGAACTGATGTCTGGAAGTATCCGATTTTACGGCGATTTTTCACAAGCTCACTTGTAAAGCACACCGACTCATCTTTAAGCGGATAAAGTTCTCCAAGAAAATCAGCCTTGTAGTTCAGTTCCCACTCCGAAGGAACCGGTTCCAGGCGCCAGCTCTGCAGAATGATCGGCCAGCGTTCAGGGATTTCTTCGCTGCCGGCAAAAATGCGGATACTGTAAATGCTTGGAGTTATGGACTGAATCTGTTCAAAAAGATTTGTCTTTTCTATAAGAATATCGATGACATCGTCTTCCGTGTAATTCTTGGGATTATACAGAAACAGATTCAGGCGGTCATCGCTGGTAACTACTGTTTCGATTGAATCAATTTCCTTAAGAATTCTGTAAATGTTGTCGGTATCATTCTGGATTTCAGAATCCGCAATTTCCTGAACTTTCTGAATCTGGTTATGAAGATTCAGAAATGAAACTGCTGTTACCAGAAGCAGCAGCGGAATAATAATGAGAGCGGCATAAACTAAAACAATTCGTTTGGAAAAATTCATTATTACAATTATACCCTACGAATAGAGCAAAGTCTCATAAAACTTGTTCCCGGTCTATGAAGCGGGCAGAAAGGAAACGTTCTCCCGTCATTTGCCAGGAAGACCGGGAACGCTAGCTAGCGTCGCTAAGTTGCAGCTCGGCAAAGAAACTATTGACCCGAGCTGCAGACTTTCCCGGCTTCCTGGAATGACTCGCGAACGTTTCTTACGGGCATCGCAGAGACTTGGAACAAGTTTTTATGTTTTTTTTACACTTACGGTTTAGTCAAAGTTTCCAAACAAGACAAAATGAATTACGTGAATCACAGAAGAAACGTACTGAAAAATCCACAAAAAAAATTGCGCGAGGGAGCAAAACGTGCCGGCAGAAACATCTGAAGCCATGTTCGATAGTTTCCTATCGTGGCTTCACATGTAGCGAGCTAGCGAGCGGTTCTGACGGCCGTTGTTGCGACTGGGAGCAATTTTTTTTTCAGACTAATATACATTTTTCAAGAATTTAAACTGCTGGTAATTCATTTATGTTGTGCATTAACTCTTTGACTAAAACGTAGGCCTAAAAAATGGGCTGTTCATTTTTTAATGAACAGCCCGCAGGAGTAATATTATATAATCAGTTGATTACTTACATTCCAAGTTTCTTTTTGTTGATGTTCATGAGTTTTGTCTGAGCATCAATTACACTGTCGATTCCGTGTGATTTTTTGTAAGCGTTGAAGTCGGCAATGAGCTTGTCGAATTCTGCTTCGCTTGATGCACGGATCAGCTGTGGAAGAACTTTTCCCCACTGGCGCTGGATTTCTTCAGCAGCGATTGCTTCATCAGATCCAACTGGGAGTGTAAGTCCGTCGTAAGCTGCGAAAGACTGTACGTATGGACGTGTCCAGAGCTGTGGCTGTCCGAGAGATGGAGCATATTCAACTCCGAACTGTGCCTGCCATGCTGTGTCCATGAGCATCCAGTATGTGAACTGAATACCAACTTCATTTTCCTGCTTGTTCTTGTCTGTTGAATCAAGTTCGCGCATTTCTGGTGTAAGAGTTGGAACTCCGTTTACCATTGTGTATGTGTCGTTCAGGATACCGAAGTTTGTATCCATCTGTCCTTCTTCTGAAATCAGGTATGTAAGGAACTGGATGGCACGTGCCTTGTCTTTACATTTCTTAGAAATCATTGTGATTGTCCAACCTGCAATTCCGCCACCAGCCAGTGTAGGATCGTCGCCCTTAGAGTTCTTTGGTCCGTCTACAGCGATGTAGATTGAGTTTGGATCTTTTGCGTACAGAGCGTTCTGTGCAGCCTGCATATCCCAGTTCTGGTAAAGCATACAGAAGTAGCGTCCCTGTGCTGCTTTTTCTTCGATCTGTGAACGTTTGTCTACGAACATGTCTGTAGAGATGAGTCCTTTTTCGTGAGCCTTGCGGAAAGCTTTGAGCCAGCGAACGTATTCCGGGTTTTCTGTAAGACCGAGGTCAGCATTCTGGAATTTTCCGTCCATTTCTGGTGGGAGAGCCAGGAAGTGAGCCAGGTAACCCTGGAGCTGTGAACAACCTGTGTCGCTGAATTCGTTTGTTCCGAATGGAATAAGTGGCTGTCCGTTGATTGAAGGGAACATTTTCTTTGCAGCTTCAAGAGCAGCAACGAATCCTTCCGGAGTAGTCATGTCTGGTTTTCCAAGAGCTTCGTACATATCTTTACGAACCAGGAATGTTTCGTTTGAAGTCAGTTTACCATTGTAGTCTTTGTATGCTTTTGGTGTGAAAGAAGCGTTAGGATAACCGTAAACGTGTCCGTCTTCCTGTGTGTACCATCCCATCTTGTCGTTGTCTACAACTTTGAAGAAGTATGGATCATAGTCTTTTGCAAGTTTATCGAGAGGTTCAACAAGACCTGCATCGATCATCATTGGAACCTGTCCTTCGTACCATCCCAGAGTAATGATATCTGGAAGAGCATCACCGGCGATCATAGCATTGAGTTTTTCAGCTTCGCTTCCGGCTGGAACGATGAAGTTTACATCTACACCTGTTTTTTCTGTGATGTACTTAGAAACTTTTGAGTCTCCCCAGTGGCGTGCGAACCAAGAGAAATTGATGTACCAATCGAACTGGATTTTGTTATCCTTGTTCATTGTCCAACCGGCTACATTTTCTGTTCCCTTTTTAACAGAGTTCTTGGCGTTTTTCTTGGCCTTTTTTGGAGCAGCAAATACAGATGAAACTGTAAGAGCAGCGATCAGTCCTAAAGCAAGGATCTTTTTTGTTTTAATCATAAATTCCTCCTATTTGATTATATGACTAAATATTAAAAACTGTTTAACCCTTTATAGATCCAACCATGAATCCTTTTACAAAGTATTTCTGTAAGAAAGGATAAACACACATGATCGGGAATGTTGTAACAACCATTGTTGCAAGACGTACTGAGCTGGAACTTACCTGCTGGGCTGTAAAGCCTGCCGGCATGGCAACTACAGATTTTGATGCAGAAGCACTTGCTACAATTCTGTAAAGGTATGTCTGGATTGGCTGCAACGCAGCTTTATTGATATACATAACTCCGGTAAAGTAATCGTTCCAGTGTCCAACTCCGTTGAAGAGTGCAATTGTGGCTACAACCGGCATTGAAAGCGGCAGGATGATTTTTGTAAAAATCACCAGGTCGTTGCAGCCGTCCAGCTTTGCAGATTCTTCCAGAGCCGGTGACATTTCCTTGAAGTAAGTCATGAAGATAATCATGTTGTAGAAGTTGAACATACTTGGAAGGATGTAAACCAGGAAGTTATCGTATAAACCAAGGTTTTTAAGGATGATGAATGTTGGAATAAGTCCGCCGGAAAAGAACATTGTTATTGTTCCCATAACCATGTAGAACTTGTGCCCCATCAGTTCCTTTTTAGAAAAAGCGTATCCAACCATTGCAGTAAAGAAAACGCTTGTAACAGTTCCGATTACAGTTCTTAAAACTGTAACCAGGAATGCACGCATGATTGTGTTATCCTGAAAAACAGTACGATAGCTTTCAATACTGAATTTTCTAGGAATCCAGTAGATTCCTCCGCGCATTGCATCAGACGAATCGTTGAATGAAATTACAACTGTGTACCATACAGGATACAGACAGATGAAACAGATAATGGCCATGATGATGCCAAGCACCCAGTCACCTGTTGTTACTCCGTTTAATTTTCTTCTTGCCAACTGCATTTTCTTTTCTCCTATACGGCTCTATTAGAACAGTGAAGTATCGTTTAATTTCTTTGTAATCTGGTTTGCAATGAACAGCATGATGAAGGCGATTACCGACTTGAACAGACCGATTGCGGAAGCGTAAGAGTATCTCATGCTGCGCATAGCTGTTGTAAAGGTATAGATATCGATTGTGTTACTGCGCGGTGCGTTCAAAGGATTGTACAGAACGAAAATCTGGTCGAAGTTTGAACTCATAAGTCCGCCTACAGCAAGGATGAACATGATTGTGATTGTAGGTGCAATTGATGGCAAAGTGATTGTCCAGATCTGCTTCCAGCGGCTGGCACCGTCAACGCGGGCAGCTTCGTACATTTCCTGGTCGATACTTGAGATTGCTGCCAGATAGATGATTGCAGACCATCCAAGTTCCTTCCATAAATCTGAAAGGATTACGATAGGCCAGAAGTACTGAGGGAATGCCAGGTAAGGTTTTCCTTCTGTAATGATTTTTGTCTTCATCAGAATGTCGTTAAGAAGACCTGTTTCACCAAGCCAGGTTGTAAGGATACCGCCAAGAACTACCCACGAAAGGAAGTGTGGCATGTAAGAAACTGTCTGAATGAACTTCTTGAACTTTTCGTTTCTTACTTCATTAAGAAGAAGTGCAAAAACGATTGGCAGCGGGAAGTTGATGAACAGCTTGATTACGCTGATACCCAGAGTATTCAGCATGATGTTTTTGAATTCATCGTCTTTGAAGAAGTTGATGAAATGCTGGAATCCGCCCTTAGCAGCCCATGCAGTTTTCAGAAAGTCAATGCTGAGCAGAGGTGTTGTGATTCTGTAATTCTTTTTGAAGGCAATCAGAATACCATACATTGGTGCGTAGTTAAAAATCAGCATCCAGATAACACCAAGGATAGCCATGAACTGAAGGTATTTTTCTTCACGAAGTCTTACTAAGAAAGGCTTTTTGGCAAGTACTGTTGTTCCTTCTTCAGTGTTTTTCTTTTTCAATTTCGAACTCCTGTGACCGGCAGAGCCGTGATTCACTTTACAGTTTGAAGTATAGGGGCGGAGTACCCGTATTTCTAGAATGAGAAATTTCAGAAAGGTGTGTTTTTTTCGGTTTTGGGAAAATCAAAATTGACAACTGAACTTTTCCCCAGTAATTTGTACACCAGCTGATGGGGAACGGGGTTTCTCTGTTCAGTCAATTTTTTTTCGTGGAGACAAAAATGAATAAGGAAGTAAAAGGCATTTTTACAGAACTTGAAGGACAGAAAGTTTACAAGATAGAAAATTACGACATGATGGACAATTTCTTCATGACCATCACAAGTTCTTCTGATATATGGAATTTCCTGTGGAGCCAGGGCGGAATTACTGCAGGACGAATCAACAGCAACTATTCGGTTTTCCCTTATTACACCGCCGACAAAGTTCACGACGCTGCTTCCTATACAGGAAACCACACAATCATTGCAAAAGAAACCTGCAGCGGAATTGAATACTGGGAACCATTCTCAAGCTTTCATAGTTCAGCCGCCCAGAAAAAAGCAATGCAGAAAAAGCTCATCAACAACATCTATAAGAACTACAACGGAACTCAGGTGTGGTTTGAAGAAATAAATACAGAGCTGGAACTTTCATTCATTACCGGATGGACTTCGAGCGAAAAATTCGGACTTGTAAGAACAAGCCGCATCGTAAACCTGGGAAAAGAAAGCGTAAAGATTTCTGTTCTTGACGGATGCCGCAATATTCTTCCGGCCTGCTGTACTTCTGCCTTCCAGAATGACAACAGCATTCTTCTTGATGCATACAAAAAGACTGACCTGGACGTAACAGCAAACCTGGCACTGTTCAGTGTGTCTTCCATTGTTTCAGACAAAGCAGAACCGAACGAAGGCCTTTATGCCAACACCTGCTGGTTTTCAACCGGTGACAGAATCATCCTGGATGTAAACGCACCGGAACATTTCATAAGCCTTGAACGCCTGGCAGACGGAAATGATTTTGCAGAAAGCACTGTAATTAAAGGCCAGAGATCTTCATGCTACATCTGCCGTAAGCTGGAATTGAGCGGGAATAGTACACCAAACTGTTCGTGTTCCGCAGGGGCGGAGGATGGTACACCAAACTGCCAGGGCACCGCAGGGGCGGCTGCCGCCTGGTACCAGGTCTTTGACACTTCCCTTTCCATGGTTCAGATTGAAAACCTTAAATCGGTTCTCAAAGACAGAGCCGGTGCCACAAAAGACCTTGAAGAAGATATCCGCCGTACCGACCGGGTCATGACTGAATACATTCAGAACGCCGACGGCACACAGAACACTGCCGACAAAATGGCCTGCCTTCACCACCAGCAGAACGTTATGTTCAACATCATGCGCGGCGGGATTTTTGCCGACGGCGGAAAGATCAGCCTTAAAGACTTCATTGTTTTCGTAAACCAGAGAAACATTCCGTATGCAGAAAAGTGCACCAACTACATTCAGGAACTTGCCAAAGACGGCGACATGGTTTATTACGGCGACTTCGCCGACCTTGTAAAAAGGCAGGACGATCCTCAGTTTACCAGACTGTTCCTTGAATACATGCCGCTTACCTTCAGTCGCCGGCACGGAGACCCGAGCCGTCCATGGAATGTATTCAACATCAAACTGAAGAACCGTGACGGAAATCCGATCCTGAACTACGAAGGAAACTGGCGCGACATCTTCCAGAACTGGGAAGCACTTGCCTGGTCATACCCGCAGTACATCAAAAACATGTGCGCAAAATTCCTGAACGCCATGACACCGGAAGGATTCAACCCTTACAAGATCAACCGCCAGGGAATCGACTGGGAAGTTCCTGATCCTACAAATCCGTGGGCCCAGATCGGTTACTGGGGCGACCACCAGGTCATCTATTTTGAAAAGCTTCTGGAGTTCTATAACAGAACAAACCGCGCAGAACTTCTTGCAAGCGTAAACGAAAAAATCTACACAAGTTCAAACGTTCCTTACAGACTCAAAGGCTACGAAAGCATTGCAAAGAACCCGCGCGTTACAATCGATTTTGACCACGACCTGAGCCGCTGCCTTAAGGAAGCCGAAAAGACTTCCGGTTCCGACGCCCGCCTTGTTCAGGGCCCGGACGGAAACCCTTACCTTGTAAGCTTTGCCGCAAAGGCACTTCAGATTGTCATCTGTAAGATTGCAAACTTTATTCCGGCTGGCGGAATCTGGCTGAACACACAGCGTCCTGAATGGAACGATGCCAACAACGCCCTTGCAGGTTACGGTCTTTCGGTTGTTACACTCTGCTACCTGTACCGCTACATTGCAAATCTTCAGGAAGTCTTTTCTGCAACAGATGTAAAAACCGTAACCGTTCCAAAACCACTGGCAGAATGTTTCACTGCCCTTTCAGATCTTTACAGCCAGACAGACGCAAAGAAATGTGCAGCTGACAGTTCGGAAAGAAAAGCTTTCGCCGATAAAGCCGGCCGTATCTTCGAAGCCGAAAGAAACCAGTTCTACCAGAACGGCTATGCAGGCGGCGAGACTGAACTTTCCTCTTCACAGATTGCTTCAAGCCTTGCCGTAATCAACAGAACTCTTGAGCACACCATCCGCCTGAACAAGCGTTCCGACGGCCTTTACCATTCCTACAACACTCTCAAGATTTCCGGAAACCAAATGGAAGTATGCTATCTTCAGGAAATGCTTGAAGGCCAGGTGGCAATTCTTTCTTCCACTCTGCTGACTCCGGAAGAAGCACTGGAACTTTACAAATCACTCAAGAAAAGCCGCATGTATGAACCACGCCAGAATTCCTACATGCTTTACCCGAACAAAGAACTTCCTGCATTCCAGAACAAGAATATTGTTTCAGCGGAAAATGCTGCAAAACTTAAAAGCCTTACAGACCGAACAGGAAATCTTTTCCTTGAAAAAGACATAAGCGGAAACTGGCACTTCAATCCTGATTTCAGAAACGCCCGCGTGCTTCAGGAATTCATTGACTGCCAGAAAAAGGAACTTGTTCCGTCTGCAGAAGAAGCTGCCGTGCTTTTTGATCTTTACGAAAAGACCTTTGACCACCAGTCATTTACAGGACGTTCAGGAACTTTCTACGCTTACGAAGGACTCGGAAGCATCTACTGGCACATGTGCTCAAAGCTGCTTCTGGCAGTGCAGGAAAATCTTCTTACAGCCCTGGAACAGAACAAGGCATCTCTTGCAGTTCAGCTGACCGACGCCTACTACGAAGTACGAAAAGGGCTTGGCTCCAACAAGACTCCGGAAATCTACGGAGCATTCCCGGCAGATCCGTATTCCCACACTCCTTACCAGCAGGGAGCAAAACAGCCTGGAATGACCGGACAGGTAAAAGAGGAAGTTCTTACAAGATGGGGAGAACTTGGAATCACAATACGCGGCGGAATTGCAGGCTTCAACCCGCTGTTCCTTAAGAAAGACGAAATCAGAGAAGACGGAACATTAAGCTTCAGCTGGTGCGGAGTGCCGGTGACTTATAGATTTCTGAAAGGAACTGAAAACTACATTACAGTTTCTGGAACCCGCCGCAAGGGAACAGACCTTACAGAATCTGAAAGCCGCTCCCTTTTCCTGCGCCAGGGAAAAATCACTTCCATTGAAGTGGAGTTTGCTTCAGGGTTTGGAATTTAATCTGATAGCCGGAGTTTCTGAAAGTTCACTGCCGGGTGTATAATGATTATATGAATAAAGTAATTATTGTAACCGGCGGAACTTCGGGAATAGGCCTTGCCGCCGTAAATGAACTTATAGAAAAAGGCTGCACTGTTTATGAAATCAGCCGCAGAGAAAAAGGAGTGAACCCAAAGGCAGTTCACATTTCTGCTGATATTACGGACCGCGAAAAAATTTCTGATTCTGTCAGAATGATTTTTGAAAAAGAAGGACGGATTGACGCTGTAATAAACAATGCAGGATTCGGAATTGAAGTCTGCACTATTCTTCCCGGTGATATAAGAACAGGCTTTACCGGTGCCCGGGAAAAAGACATCACCGGTGACGACATTTACAACGGCCGCATAAGCCGCTCCGTTGCAACAATGGAGCATGACGAAGAAAACGGAATGGACCCGGCAAAAGCCGGCTCCTTCATTACACGCGTCGCATTAAGAAAAAGCGTAAAACCAGTTTACACTATAGGACTTCAGTACAAGTTCTTTGTATTCCTTACGCGCATTCTTCCGGACTCAATTCTGAACCGCATCGTTGGAATGATTTACGCTAAATAAAAAACTGTATGCGGGTGAAAATCTCTGTTCAGATTATTTTATGCCCATGCCTTTCTTAAGCTCGTCGTAAACGCGCATAGCTTCGGATTCGGGAATGCTTGTTTCGTTCCAGAGTTCGTATGCTATGATTCCCTGGAATAGAAGCATTTTGAGTCCGTTGAATGCCTGGCCGCCGTGGGCTTTTACCAGCTTCATGAACTTAGTTTCTGCCGGATTAAAAATCAGGTCGTAGCCTGTGAGAATTGACTGGTAGACTGAATCCTGCTCGAATACAACTTCATCTGTTTTTGGATGCATTCCGATATTCGTACACTGGATTGCCAGATACTTTCTGTCCAGGGCTTTTTCTGCATCTGCATTCGCAAAAACGCGGATGTTTTTGTAGCCGGTCTTTTCTGAAACTTCGGCTGCTACCTGCTCTGCTCTTTCTACTGTACGGTTCAGGATAGTAATGCTTTTTACATTCTTTGTAGCACAAAGGAAAACTACGGCTCTGGCAACTCCACCGGCTCCAAGAATCAGAACATCCTGCCCCGAAAGTTCCACGCCGTCGGACTGCATTGCCCTGTAAAGGCCCGGCATGTCGGTGTTGTAGCCTTTGAATCCATTTTCTTTGCGCACCAGAGTATTAACGGCCCCGATGTTTTTTGCCAGGTCATCAATATCAACCAGGCTTTCAATCACATCGCTTTTGTATGGTACAGTAACGTTCAGTCCTTTGATGTTCAGTGCAAAGGCACCCTTAACAGCGTCTGCAATTCTTCCGGTTTCCACATGGAACGGAACATACACAAGGTCGTGCCCCAGGTCCTGTGCCAGTGTATTGTGAATCGTTGGAGACATTGTGTGCTCAACCGGATTACCGATAAGTCCAAGAGTTCTTGTTGTGCCTTTAATATTCATACCGCATACCATCCTGGTTTTTATTGTACCATTTTTTACAGAAAAAGGGGTGGTGCGTGGCCGCTCAGGGCACACAGAATCTTACGTTTTTTCACGCGGTTATTGTCACACGGATTCGATTTTGCTAACGCAAAATCTTTGTAAAAGAAATCATAGTTCCTATGAAGAAGTCATTCTCTAAATCAAAATTATATTCCATACAAAGGGATGACGTTAGTCATCCCGAATCCGTGTGACATTTAAATCATCGCTTCTTCGGCCCTGCTGACCGCGAACGTTAGTGAGCGCAATCGGCGTGGCTTTTCGAGTTGTACAACAGCAAGGTTAAACAAAGACGCCTGCTCTTTCGAGCAGGCATTTATCTAAGTCTCAAAAATCAGATTAGAAACTTCCAGCTACGGCTACTGCACATGCTACTGTACAACCAACCATAGGGTTGTTACCCATTCCCATGAATCCCATCATTTCAACGTGAGCTGGAACTGATGAAGAACCTGCGAACTGAGCGTCAGAGTGCATACGACCAAGAGTATCTGTGAAACCGTATGAAGCTGGACCTGCAGCCATGTTATCTGGGTGCAGTGTACGACCTGTACCACCACCAGATGCTACAGAGAAGTATTTTTTACCAGCAAGGAGTCTTTCCTTTTTGTATGTTCCGGCAACTGGGTGCTGGAAACGTGTTGGGTTTGTTGAGTTACCTGTGATAGAAACATCTACATCTTCGTGCCACATGATTGCAACACCTTCGCGAACATCGTCTGCACCGTAGCACTTAACGATAAGGCGGTCAGGGTTGTTTCCGTATGGAACTTCTTTTACAACTTTAAGAGCTTTGTCTGTTCCTTCACCGTTGAAGTAGTCGAACTGTGTCTGAACATATGTAAAGCCGTTGATACGAGAGATGATCTGAGCTGCGTCTTTTCCAAGACCGTTCAGGATAACGCGGAGCTTGTTCTTGCGAACTTTGTTAGCGTTTGCAGCGATTTTGATAGCACCTTCAGCAGCAGCGAAAGATTCGTGACCTGCCAGGAATGCGAAACACTGTGTTTCTTCAGAAAGAAGACGTGCACCAAGGTTTCCGTGTCCGAGACCTACTTTGCGGTCATCAGCAACTGAACCTGGCAGACAGAATGCCTGAAGTCCTTTACCGATATTTGCAGCAGCTGTTGAACCAGTTTTGTCTCCTGTTTTTTCAGCTTCTTTAATAGCGATAGCAGAACCAAGAACATATGCCCATTTTGCGTCTTCGAAACAAATCTGCTGTGTTGACTGACAGATTTCATATGGGTCAAAACCACGGTCCTGACAAAGTTTGCGGGCTGCGTTGAGTCCTTCTTCGCCTTCAGCGAAACCGTATTCTTTAAGTGCTTTATTAACCTGTGGGATACGTCCAGCGTAATCTTCAAATAATGCCATATCTATATTCCTCCAAGTCCTATTCTTTACGTGGGTCGATAAGTTTTACCATACCCTGATCTTCTGTTACACGACCATAGTGTGTGCGTGCACCAGCGATAGCTTCTTCAGCTGGTTTTCCAGCTTTAAGAGCATCCATAAGTTTACCGAAGTTGATACAGTTGTAACCGATGATCTGTCCGTCTTTATCAACAGCACATGTTTCAACGTATCCTTCTGTCATTTCCAGGTAGCGAGGACCAGTTTTGCGTGTAGCAAACATAGTACCAACCTGTGAGCGGAGGTTCTTTCCGAGGTCTTCCAGAGAAGCACCAACTTTAAGACCACCTTCTGAGTAAGCCGACTGTGTACGACCGTAAACAATCTGCATAAAGAGTTCGCGCATAGCTGTGTTGATAGC
>JAZLIM010000151.1:0-7494 GCA_045617385.1 Treponema sp. | reverse complement strand
TTTAATATGACTGATCTTGAAGAAGCAAAAGAGTTTTTCATAAAAGACCGCTATGCCATGGTTACAACTGGAATTGATATTCTGGAAGTTGGACCGAAATATGCAAAATGTATTCTGAACATTGAAGAAAGGCACTTTAATGTGGCAGGAACTGTAATGGGCGGTGCGATCTTTACGCTTGCAGATTTTACCTTTGCAGTGGCATCGAACTTCAGGCAGGGGCATGCCGTTTCTTTGAACAGCTCAATAAACTTCTTCCGCCCGGGTACCGGAAAATATCTTACAGCTGAAAGTGAGATCGTAAAGGACGGGAAAACAATCATCAATTACAATATAAACGTAAAGGATGATCAGGATCGTCTTGTTGCTGTAGTAAATATTAACGGTATGAGACTTCTATGATACAATTATATCATGAATATCAGCCTTAATCTTTCACAGGAATTAGTAAGCCAGAACCAGAAATCATTTGTTCATGATGATTACAACAAGGAGCTGGCATTCTTTACTGCAATCAAACATGGAAATGTTGAAGAAGTAAAGAAGCTTATGTCACCTCTTGTTAGCGAAGGAACAGGTGTTCTTTCGGATAAGCCGGTGAATAATATGAAATACCACCTGATTATCTGCATTACTCTGATTACCCGCTTCTGCATGGAAGGGGGGATGGCTCCTGAAACTGCATATACTTTAAGTGACTTGTACATCCGCCGCGTAGATAAAACTGCATCGGAAGAATCGCTTGTGGCTCTTCATGAACAGGTTATCATGGATTATACAAACCGTATGAGCCAGGTTCATAATCCTGTTAGATCCCGTCAGGTAGCTCTCGCTTCGGAATATATTCAGAAGAATCTTTATACGCCTTTAAGCCTTGATGATATTGCTGATCATTCAAACATAAACGCTTCGTATCTTTCCACTCTGTTCAAAAAAGAAACAGGGGAGAACCTTGGCGTTTTCATTCAGCGATGCAGAATTGAAGAATCAAAAACTCTTTTGAAATATACAGACAAGGAAGTTATTGAAATTGCTGAGCTGCTCTGTTTCAGTTCACAGTCGCATTTTATCAGCGTTTTCAAAAAGTTTGCCGGTCAGACTCCAAAAGAATACCGCAGGAAAAACTACAAGAAGAACTTCACGGAAGAATAGGAATCTTTCCGGCTAAAAAGGATTTTTTCAAATGAACGGTGGTTATGATAAATCTAACCACCGTTTTTTTACGTTCATTATTTTGGTGTGTATTTGATGTAATCGTAGTAGGCGTATTTTTCACCGTAGTAGTTGAAGTGATTCAGCCATGAATCAACACCTGTTCCAGGCCAGAGGTTTACCATGATCTGCATTGGATGGCTTGGCATTTTCTTTCCGTAAGGAGCATTCATACCGGTGTTGTTTACACCCCATTTCCATTTTCCGTCTACGTACCAGTTGATGTAACCGTTACCGTATTCGATTGCATATTTGTGGTATCCCTGGCTTGCATCGAATCCCAGGTCTACGATTTTTTCGTTGTTTGCTACTCCGTCAACGTAGTAGTTGAACTGAACTTTTGTTGTGTCTTTTCCAAGGATTTCTACGTCGATTTCGTCCCATGGATTTCCTGTGTACAGGAAGAAAGATGTAACAAGACCGTCGCCTTTTGCAGCAATCATGTTTGTTTCAAAAGTTCCGTAGCTGAATGTGTTGTTTGTACGGTATTCGCCTGAAGAGTAAGGTTTTCCGTGGCTCCACTGATTGTTCAGTTTAAGAACCATCTTTCCATTCTGGAAATATACGTTGTTCGGATTCCAACCGCAGTTGAACATTCCCCCGTTTGTCCAGTCAGCTTTGTTGAATGTACCGGTGTTATAATAATCAAGAGCGTCCCACAGTCCCCAGTTCTGAACAGCACGGGCGGCTGCTTCTCCGTCAGCAGAGTTTACTGCAGAAAGATTGTTACAGCCTGTAAGTACTGAAAGTACCAGTGCGGCTGCAAAAACTAAAGCTAATGATTTTTTCATTTTTGCCCCCATATTGTTTTTGTGTTTGTTTTTATTTTGTGTTTTCCCGAGCTCAGGGTGATTTCAGAATAAGGGTGGTTTTATTATTCCACTATCAGATAATTTTTATTTTTATCATTTTATTTTAAACTCATTTTTTGTGATTCAATTTTTTTGCAATTCATTTCGATGTGCATATACTATACAAAAATAACGTAAAAATACTTGACAGTTGAATCGACTGGCTTTATAGTACTATACAAATGAGCGTTAGAAAGTGCTATATAGCTATAGATTTGAAGAGTTTTTACGCCTCTGTGGAGTGCGTAAGCCGTGGTCTGGACCCCCTGACTGCAAACCTTGTAGTTGCAGACCCGACTCGCTCTGAAAAGACTATATGCCTTGCAGTTTCTCCTTCGCTTAAGAAACTTGGAGTTCCCGGACGGCCCAGGCTTTTCGAAGTCAATCAGATTATACGCCGCATAAATGAAAATACCTGGCCGCCTGTGGAATTTATTACGGCTCCTCCAAGAATGGGAAAATACATTCAGGTAAGCAGTCAGGTTTATGACACATACCTGAAGTATATTTCAAGTGATGATATTCACGTTTATTCCATCGATGAAGTTTTCATAGATGCTACCGGTTACCTGACTCTTTATGGCTGCAGCGCCCATGAACTTGCCATGAAAATGATCCGTGATGTTCTTAAAAGAACCGGAATTACTGCCACGGCCGGAATAGGAACCAATATGTATCTTGCAAAGGTTGCCATGGATATTGTGGCAAAGCATATTCCGGCCGACAAGGACGGGGTACGCATTGCAGAACTTGATGAACTTTCGTACCGGGAAAAGCTCTGGGCTCATACACCGATTACCGATTTCTGGCGGGTAGGAGCGGGAATTGCCAGGCGGCTTGCAAAACATGAACTTTTCACCATGGGAGACATAGCCCGGTGTTCAGATGGAAAGTCCACCGATTTTTACAATGAAGAACTTCTGTACAGGGAGTTCGGAATAAATGCTGAAATCCTGATTGATCATGCCTGGGGCTGGGAGGAAGCTACAATTGCCGACGTAAAGGCTTACCGGCCGAAGAATCATTCACTGAGTAACGGTCAGGTTCTGCCTCACGGATACACTTATGAAAACGCAAGGATTGTGGTAAAGGAAATGGCTGAGGAACTGGCACTGAGTCTTGTTTCAAAAAGGCTGGTCACCGATCAGATTGTTCTGTACCTGGGCTACGACATTTCCAATCTGAAGAATGCGGGCATTAAGGCGGAGTACGAAAGTCACTGTAACTACAGGATTGAAACGGATCCTTACGGCCGTGAAATTCCGGGCTCGGTTGGCGGGAGGGGGAGCTTTGAACTTTTCACCAGCTCAAGCCGTCTTATAGCTGCCATGGCCGAAAACATTTTTGAACGGGTTACTCAGGATAAGAATCTTCTGGTCCGCAGAATCAACATCTGTGCTGTAAATGTTACTTCCGACTCTGATGCAGTAAAAATAGAAGCGGAGCGGGAAATGAACGAACAGCCGGATCTTTTCGGGGATTTTGACGAAAAGCGGAAGTTCCGGTCCTACGTTAAACGGGAACTTGAAAAGGAGAAGGCTGTACAGCTTTCGGTTCTGGAAATGAAGCAGCGCTATGGGAAAAGTGCTGTGTTCAAGGGAATGGACCTTCAGACTGAAGCTACAACTCTTATGCGGAACGGTCAGATTGGAGGACACAAGGCATGAAGAACGATTATTACGATCTTCTGCACAAGGAGCATCATGTCTCGCAAAATCATCCAAGGCTAAGCCGTGAACAGCGTGCCGCTCAGTTCATGCCTTTTGCAGCCCTTACCGGATTTTCAGACGCTATTGAAGAAACTGCAGTAGACCGGCTTAAGACTGAACTGGAGTCTGAAAAAGGCAGAATGGAGGAGTTTGAAAGTTAACTGAAAAACAAAATTTGATAAAACTTGAAAAACTTTACAGATAAAGAAAAAGGTATAAAATAAAACTATACTAAATAAAGAAAAAGTACGAATGAGTTGCATACCCTATTAAAAAGTGCAGGAGAGTTTATGAAAAAAATTGGAAATTTAATAATTAGTGTTTTAGGACTTTGTATTTTTATTTGTCTGTTTAGCTGTTCTAATGGTTCATCAACAAAATTCGAAGAAGCTATTACTACTTCAATTACAATTTATAAGATCCCAACAAAAACAATTTACAAAGTTGGTGAAGAAGCAGATTTTGATGGTCTAGCGATTGCGAGATGGGCTAAAAAAACTTCGGACAGTGAACCTAAAATTTATGGTACTATATTTTATAAAAACAAATTGGAGAGTATTAATTCTAGATTCAGTTTTGAAGGATTTGATTCTTCAAAATCTTTTGAAAATCAGATTATTACTGTGTTTTATGAAACTTCGGAATATATAAATGGAAGATATGAAGATGTAAAATTTAGCACTACCTTCAATATTCAAATTACAGATATTCTTGATATTACGAAAATAGAATTGAATACTTTCAGGACTTTATATGTTGAATGGAATGGAATTCCAAACGCTAATGAATACAAAATAGAAGTATATAGCGAAAATGAAGAATTAATTGGAGCAGTAACAACTTCTAAAACAAATTACACTTTTGAAGATTTTGCAAATGGAACTTACAAATTTCGAGTTGGAACATTAGAAAAATGGGGAGCAAAAAAAGAATTTACAGTTGATCAGACAAAGTGTAATTTCTCTATTCAAACAGTAAGAACTGAAGACGGGGATTACAAAGTTATTTGGCCAGATAATTATAGGATAGGAGCTACAGAAGATAATCCAGGGTATAAACCTGCTGGAAATTATTATATTAGGTGTACGGATCAGTTAACAGGTCTTGTTTTTTCAGGTCCGGTTTCAGAAAACTTTTGTATAATTCGAAATTTAGCTTACAGAACAACTTATCCACTTGTTTTTAATGTTTATTATCAGACTGGAAGTGATCTTATATCCCTTGGATATACAAATATTGTTGGAAAAGGATATTATTATAATAGACCTTCTGTGAGTGCTGTTTCTAATGGATGTCAAATAACTCTTTATTATTCTTGCACAAAAACACCAAATAAGTACTACATAATTGTAAAAGACAGTAAAGGAAACTTGCTGGAAAGAATGGAAAAACCAGGTTCATCTTCATCCACAACATTTACATCATTAACAGTAAATAAAAAGTTTAATTTTTATGTTATTGCTTATTATGATGAAAATGTAAGCACCTCAAATCTTCGTGACAGCTATACAATGCAGTATGGACTTTCACAAGAAGGGTATGCATCAGCTCAAACATTTTAAATATAATCAAATTCAGTAAAAAAAAGCCTGCCATACAATTTCTGCAGGGCAGGCTTTCAAAAGATCAGAAATAAGAATCAGGAATGTGTAATTTCTTTTGCCTTGGCTTCAATTTTTTCGGCAAGAGCTTTAGCATCATTCTGGTTTTCTGAGATAATGCGCACAAATACAGAACCTGCAACTACAGCTTCTACGCTTGAAGCAAGGGCAGCAGACTGCTCGCCGTTTGAAATACCAAAACCACCGTAAATCTTGCTTCCGCCTTTACCAACTTTTTCAAGGAACTTAAGGGTTGCGTCATCGATTGTGGTGTTTGTTCCGGTAATTCCGGCTCTAAGGGCAGCATAGATGTATTTGAATCCGGCATTTGCAAGTTTTGCAAGGCGTTCGTCGCTCATACTTGGAGCGGCTACTGGAATGTTTTCCATTCCGTTTGCTTTACAGGCAGCTGTAAGGCCTTCGTCGTGGTCAAAAGGAAGGTCTGGAATGATCATGCCTTTTACACCTGCTTCTGCGGCTTTTTTACAGAAAGCTTCAACGCCTGGTGTGTATATAAGGCTTCCGTAACTCATAAGATAAATGGGAGTTTCAGGAAATTCCTTGTGAAGCTTTTCGATGAAGGCAAGACCGTCTGCTGTTCTGTATTTACGTTCAAGGACTTTTGTACAGGCATCCTGGATTGCAGGGCCGTCGGCACTTGGGTCACTGAAAGGCAGCTGGATTTCAAGAATGTCGGCTCCGCCTTTTACAAGAGCGCGGGCTGCAGTAAGTGAAAGTTCATCTGTAGGATAACCTGCAACCAGGTGACTCATTAATTTAATTTTGTTCATAGCATTTACCCCTGTATTAGTTCATTACCTTTGATGAGTGGATTTCTGAGTCGCTTTCAAGGCGCTCAACTTCGGCTTTAAGGAAGTCAATCCATTCCTGCTTTCTGAATACAGGACTTGTAATGAAGAGATCTTTGTCTCCGCGTCCTGACATATTGATGATTACAGCTTTGTCTTTTGGAAGTTCCTTTGCAATCTTCATGGCAGCGGCACCTGCGTGAGCACTTTCCATTGCAAAAAGAACACCTTCGTTTTTAGCAAAGAACTGGATTGCTTCAAGGGCTTCTTTATCAAGGATTGAAGTGAACTCTACGCGTCCGCTGGCACCAAGGGCTGCAAGCTGTGGACCGATTCCCATGTAGTCCAGTCCTGCTGAAATGGAACGGGTAGGAAGTGCCTGTCCGTCTTCATCAAGAAGGAAGCGGCTCTTGTAGCCCTGAACGATTCCTTCACGGCTGGCGTTTCCGGTCATACGGCTGGCGTTTTCTCCAACTCCAGGTCCGATTCCACCCGCTTCAGCACCGATAAGGCGTGGTTCTTTTTTGTCGATGAATGGGGCAAAGAAACCGATTGAGTTTGATCCGCCGCCAACACAGGCAACCATAGCTGCAACGTCGATGTTTCTTTCTTTGCACTGTTTTTCAACTTCGTATCCGATTACGCTCTGGAATTCGCGAACGATATCAGGGAAAGGAGCAGGGCCAAGAGCAGAACCAAGTACATAGTGAGTTGTATCAGGGTGAGCTGCCCAGTCGCGCATTGCTTCGTTTACGGCATCTTTAAGAGTGCGGCTTCCCGATTTTACTGCGTGAACTTTTGCACCGTACATTTCCATTGTAGCAACGTTAGGCTGCTGGCGTTTTACGTCGATTTCGCCCATATAGATTGTACAGTCCAGTCCAAGCTTTGCGCAGGCTGCTGCAGTTGCAAGACCATGCTGGCCGGCACCTGTTTCTGCAATGATACGCTGTTTTCCCATGCGTTTAGCAAGGAGACACTGTCCGATAGCGTTATTGATTTTGTGTGCCCCTGTATTTGCAAGGCCTTCAAGTTTGATGTAAATCTGGGCACCGCCAAGAAGTTTTGTTGCTGTTGGTGCATAGTAGAGCGGTGTTTCGCGGCCAATGTAGTCACGGCGGATTACTTTTAATTCTTCAAGAAATTCAGGATCAGCCATATATTTTTTGAAGGCAACTTCAAGTTCGTCCAGAGGACGGCGAAGAACTTCCGCTACGTATTTGCATCCGTAATTATCAAAAAATCCGTCTGTAGAGTACATAAAAATTCTCCTTTTTCTTATGTTTTATTGAACGTTATTTATTTCAAGTTA
>JAZLIM010000150.1:0-16791 GCA_045617385.1 Treponema sp. | reverse complement strand
TGATGAAATGCTCCACAACATCATGATCAACATCCACAACAATGCTTACGACACAGCTAAAAAATTCGGCCTCAAAACAAAGTCTGGAGCTACAGACTACGTTGCAGGTGCAAACATTGCTGGTTTCGTAAAAGTTGCTGAAGCAATGATTGCTCAGGGTCTCGTGTAATATTAGATAAAGCTTATAACATATTGCTGGTCTCACGAAACCAGCAATATTGCCGGCCGTTAGTCCGGCCGAAGCAGGAAGTAAGTAAATGCTAAAAAGGAGTCCACTGGACTCCTTTTTTTAACGCATTTGCTATTTTAGCTAGGTTTCGTAAAAGTTGCTGAAGCAATGATCGCACAGGGTCTTGTATAATCTGACGCTGTAAAAATTGCTGAATTAGTTTAGCATCTTATAAACGGGCTCCTTTCGGGGCCCGTTTTTTTTTAGTTGTGCTATAATTGATGTATGAAGATTAAAGTTTGCACCAGAAGTTTTGACGAAGTTATGGCTATGAAGGATGAACGCCATAAAAAGCCCGGGAAGCCGAGTTTCTTTTTCAGAACCCTTATAAGACTTATTTCTGCAGGGGAATTGAAGGAAACAGGATTTACTTACCGCACGAAAGGTATGGAAAAGCTTGGCAAACGGGAACCATGCCTTATACTGATGAATCATTCAAGTTTCATCGATCTGAAAATAGCCTTCCGTATTTTTTACCCGCGTCCGTTGAATATCGTGTGCACTTCTGACGGTCTTGTAGGAAAAGATTTCCTGATGCGCAGAATCGGGTGTATTCCAACCCAGAAGTTTGTTACAGATGTTACTCTTGTTCGGGATATGCTTTATGCCGAAAAGAAAAATAAAAGCTCCATTCTTATGCATCCCGAAGCAAGCTACAGCTTTGACGGCACCGCCACACCACTTCCAGAAAGTCTTGGAAAATTTCTTAAAGTGCTTGATGTTCCGGTAGTGTTTGTGAGAACCTACGGGGCTTTCCACCGTGATCCGCTTTATAACAATCTGCAGCTCAGAAAAGTAAACGTTTCTGCCGATGTTGAATACCTGCTGTCACAGGATGATATCCGTAACAAAACTCCGGAAGAGCTGAATCTTATTCTTAAAGAAAAGTTCACTTTCGATAATTTCCGCTGGCAGCAGGAAAACGGCGTCCGTATTACAGAACCGTTCCGCGCTGATTTTTTGAACCGCGTGCTTTACAGGTGCCCTCATTGTAATGAGGAAGGCCGGATGAAAGGAAAGGGCATAACCCTTAAGTGTGAGGCCTGCGGTACAGAACATGAACTTACGGAAGAAGGATTCCTTAAAGCACTGAACGGGGATGATAAATTCAATCACATTCCGGACTGGTACAAATGGCAGCGGGAATGTGTACGGAAAGAACTGGAAGACGGTTCATACACTCTTGAAGAAGATGTGGACATAATCATGATGAAAGGAAAGAAAGCCGTTTACCGTGTGGGAAGCGGGCATCTTTCCCACACTAAGGAAGGATTCCATCTTACGGGCTGTAATGGAAAACTGGACTACCGGCAGAAGCCTCAGGCTTCTTACAGTCTTTATGCAGATTATTTCTGGTATGAACTTGGTGATATGGTCTGTATCGGGAACAATAAAATCCTGTATTACTGTTTCCCTAAGAGCGGACGGGATATTGCTGCAAAAACCCGTCTTGCGGTAGAAGAGCTCTACCGCATGGTAAAGAACTGATTTAGTGCTGCCACGAGTTGAAGTCTTTTGACGGATCAAAAATATGCCAGTCATTGCGGCCGCCATTTTTAACACTTCTCATGGCACGTTCCGACATGTCAAAGAGCATTGGGAATGCCTTTCCGTTATCAGGATAAAGTGCAATTCCTATACTGGCAGTTATGTCAAAGTCTCCCTGGAATCTAGCAAAAAGCTTCTGGTTCAGTTCTTCGCAGAAGAATCCGGCGTCTGTCTTTTCCGACTTCTGGTCTACCGGGCAGAAAACAAGGAAACGGTCTGTAGATACACGGCCAAGAAGAGCGCCCTTCGGGAAAGCTTCCCTGATACAGAAGGAAATCTCGTAAATGATTTTGTCGGATTCGCTGCGCCCAACGTGTTCAATTATAGAGCCGAAATTATCGATGTCTATATAGAACAGGGCACTTTGAGAGCAGCTTCCTGCTTTGAGAGTTTCAGAAGCCAGTTCTTTGAATGTCTCTTCGTTATAGAACTTGGTGATGCGGTCTCTTGTTGCCTGAGTGTGCAGGGCAGAAAGCAGATTTTCTACCGGTTTTGTAAGCTTGAGCGAGTAAATGATACAGAAAATCATGGTGATTCCAACGGCAAGACATGTAATGATAATAACGTAGGTGATGAGTTTCTTGCTGTCCTGCATCAGGTTTTTCATGCTGGTGCTTGTGATGATGCTCCAGCCGTTGGAACAGGAGTTGATTGAATAAAGAGAGTTCTTGTAAATGTGGACCGGTTCCGGACTCCGCATTGCTGTAATTGCTTCGGTTGAAATGAAGTTCCCGATGCGGTCTTTTGAAGACGAATAGATTATTTCGTTGATGTCGTTGATGATTTCTGTACGCAGATTCAGGTTGTTCGGGCGGAGAATGAATTCTCCTATTCTGCGTGTGTCAATGGAACAGACGAAAATTGCCTTGTTATCGAGACGCTGAACGTAATAGATTTTGAAGAAAGTATTTGCCTGTCCTGAAATCCATGCAGATTCGCAATTATGGGAGTTCAGATACTCATTGACTGTATCGTAGAGATATGAAGGTCTTACAGGGTGATCTGCCCAGTCATTTTTTAAGACACCGGCGAAGTATCCTTCGTCAAAGAGTAAAGCCAGGTCATCATGATTACGGATTACAGAAAAAGATTTAAGAAAGCGGGAAAGCCGCTCAAGTTTTGCTGTAAGTTCTTTTGTGGTTAATTCCTGGCCTTCCGGTGGAGTAAGCAGAGGAGTGCAGATTTCAATTGCATAATGAGCACTGGATTCAACCTGAGTTATGTAAGAGTCCAGATTCAGAACAGACTGCCTGTTCAGTTCATTTTCCATCTGGGCAACTTTGTTTTTCAGAATCTGGTTTGTAAAGCTGATGATTATTGAAGAAAGGGCAATAATCATTACAGCAAAGGTTCCCGAAAACCAGTAAATCATCTGGAATTTGATTCTGTTAACTTTCTGAAGACTAACTTCCTGAGTGTTTGCGTTCATTTACAACTCCAGTGTTCAATTAAATGATATGAACTCTTTCTTCAAAAGAGGTGACCGTTTCGGGCTTTGAGAAATAGAAGCCCTGGAAAATGCGGCAGCCGAAACTGTAAAGCTTTTCAACCTGTTCTGCTTCTTCAACACCTTCAACTACAGTTTTCATTTCAAGAATTTCCGCAAGACGGGCAATTTCGTTAAGAATCTTCCATGACTTTTCGTCTTCTGTTCCCGAAGAGCGGCGGAGGAAACTCATGTCCAGCTTGATTACATCAACTGAAATGTCTTTGAGGACTCCAAGTGAACTGTACCCGGAACCGAAGTCGTCGAGTTCAATTTCAAAACCGTACTGGCGGAGTCTCTGAAGAAGAGCGTTTATGGCTTCCGTGTCGGAAATGATGGCTGTTTCTGTAATTTCAAGTTTAAGACGGTCCGGACTGATTCCGTATTTTTCTACAAGGCCTGTGAATACGGCATAAAGGTCATCATGATAGAAATCTTTTACCGAAATATTTACGGAAATGTGAAGGTCTTCACGGCCTATTTTCTTCCAGCGGGCAAGCTGTTTTGCGGCTTCTTCCCAGAGGAAACGGTCCAGCTTTGTAACCATTCCGTTATTTTCAAGAACAGGAATGAAGAAGTCAGGAGTGATGATGTTTCCGTCTATATCGATCCAGCGGGCCAGTGCTTCTGCACCAAGAACTTTATTGTCTTTTGTAACCTGAGGCTGCAGGAACATTTTGAACTCTCCGTTTTTCAGAGACTGTTCGAATTTTCCCATAACCAGCTTTTCGTCCAGGTTTCTGTTCAGGTTGTCTTCCTTGTACCAGGAGATAGGGCTGTTAAAATCATTTTTGGCAACCTTCATTGCAAGAATTGCCTTTTCACACATTGAAGAAACCGGTTCATTCAGATTTGTGATTTTGTAAATGCCTATCTGCATACGAAGATGATAGAAAGCGTTGCTGAATTCATTTTCCATGAATGTAATTACGTTCAGGAAAGGAGTTTCGTTATAGAGTCTTTCATCAAGCAGCATGGCAAACATGTCACCTGAAATGCGGCCGAATGCAGGGCAGTATGTTTCCTGTTCTGAAACAAAAACGGCATTTCTTCTCAGAACAGTGTTTCCGGCTTCTTCACCGAATACGTTGTTGTAAATCTTGAAGTCTACGATGTTCGAACAGATAAGAAGATATGACTTTGAAGATCTTGAGCGGATTGTCTTCTTGACCTGAGAGAAGAAGTAGTCGCGGTTCGGAATGCCTGTAAGGCGGTCCAGCCCCAGAAGGCGTTTCTGTTCTTTTTCCTGCTCAAGAAGCTGTGTAATGTCTGTGGCCTTGAAATAACAGCCCAGATAGTTTTCCAGATTGTCGTATTTCTTGAACAGTTCCACCTTGAATGTAAGAACGTTTCCGTCTTTTGGAACTTTCATCTGGAAAGTGAAATTCTTTTCCAGTTCATCAAAATCTATGGAAGAATCACGCCATTCAGCAAACTGTTTTTCCAGGTAAATCGGAAGGTTTGGAATGAACCCTAAAAAGTCTTTTACAGCTTTGTTGAACCATAAGCATTCATGGCTTTCGTCAAAATAAATCAGAAGGTGACTGGAACTGTTGATAACGTTGCTCTTCGTTTCCAGAAGTATGCTTCGCGGCTTGTACTTGAAGCACGAATAGTAAGTTACTCCGGATCCAACTGCAAAAGTCAGGAATGAATAATCAAAATGACTTTTCATGATGTGAACCGAAGCGTTGATTACAGCAATCAGAATAATCAGTGTCAGAACGTTCAGATACCGGGTTCTGTGATGCTTTGGTGAACTGCAGGCCTTATATATGAGGATACACATGCAGCTGAGGATATACAGGTATCTGTATTCCAGGTGAACGTTGAAATACCAGTGCCATTCAGCCGGCCAGAAAATCAGCTTTCCCTGTAAGCGGACCAGGTCAAGAACAACAAAGTCAGAGAAAATGGTAAGCAGAAAGACAATAATTACATCAAGAGAAGAAAGAATGAGTGCAAGGCAGCAGACCGCTTTATGGATTTTAAAATGACAGAATTCCAGTACAAAAAAGAACAGGGAATTCAGCATCAGAGTTACTCCTGCAAAATGCAGGAAGTAAAAAATCTTGCAGACTGTCTTTGATGGAATGAACAGAGTAGGAATATAGCCTGCCAGGGCAAGAGTAACAAAACTGAAAAAGAAGCCCATGTGGAATGCAGCCTTTGTTTTTATGCGGAAACAAAGTACTGTCAGAACAGTAATGAATACTGCTTCTGCGAGAGCAAATATAGCTGTTGGAATATAAAATAAATAATTCACTGTGTCTATTATATTTCAAAAACTCCAAAATATCCAATTATTTCTGCGGAATTTATGAAGATTTACCGAATGTTGATATAAACATCTCGCTTTCTACTATTTTTGAGCGAAATTTGCCTTTATAAAAGAATAAACAAACTATTTGAATTTTCTCATAGGAAGGAAAAATGAAAACATTAAAAAAGATCTTTACAGTACTGTTTGCGACTGCAGCAGTTTTTTTCTTCGCTTCATGCGAAACGGTTGTCTACACTCCGATTGAAGTTCCTGCAGGGACAGCTTCGTCTTACAATACAAGTGCCTTTGCAAAGGAAATGGGGCTTGGTTTTAATTTGGGGAATTACCTGGATGCAACAGGCGGATCAGGCCTTAATTCAGAATCTTCATGGCGCGGCGGCCAGAAGATTACAAAAGAAATGGTAACTGCACTTAAGGATGCAGGTGTAAAAACAGTTCGTGTTCCTGTAAGCTGGAGTAACCACATTACAGATAAGAACAATTACACCATTGATTCTGCATGGCTTGACCGCGTAAAGGAAGTTGTTGATTATGCAATTTCCCAGAACATGAAGGTAATCGTTAATATTCATCATGATAATAAGAGCGAAAAAGCCCTTGCTTCAGGAACCGGATACGCCGTTACATCAGACAAGGATCTTAAATCTAAATCTGCAAATTTTATCCAGAAGGTCTGGATTCAGATAGCAGAAAAATTTAAGGACTATGACGAAAATATTGTATTTGAGCTTCTTAATGAACCTCGCTGTGTAGGTACAAACCGGGAATGGAGCGGTCCTACATCAGATGACTTAAATTGTGTTACTTACTATGAGCAGGTAGCACTGGACGCAATCCGTAATATTGCAGGTGATAAGAAGCATTATGTTGTAGTTCCGTCTTATGCAGCCAGTGACTCCGGACTCAGTAATTATAGTCTTCCTGATGACTATGTAGATGACAGACTGATTTTTGCTTTCCATGCTTACGCCCCTTATTCTTTTGCAATGCAGAAAAACGCTGAGGGCGGACACAGTTATTTTTCAGATGGAGATAGGAACTCCCTTACAGCCCAGTTCAATAATATCGACAGGATAATCCACGGAAAGAGAGCAGGAATCGGAATCATCATAGGTGAAATGGGGGCAACAAACAAAAACAATCTTTCTGATCGTGAAGCATGGTTTGACTTCTACATAAAAGAAGCCTATGGAAATCACGGAATGCCATGTTTTATCTGGGATAACGGTTCTATCGATAATCCAAATGAAAGTGAGCGTTATGGATACTTAAATCCTAAAGACAATACCTGGTTCTTTCCAAGCCTTATTAAAGCCGCAAGGGAAGCTACTTACGGACCAGATCAGAACTAAAGAGATTTCGCTGAAAATAACAGAATTTCATTATTTTTAGCGAATAATATGATATTTTCCAAAAAAAATTAGTATTTTTATTGGGGAAACAGGCCTAAACTTTAATCATTAGGAAAGGTCATTTCCTTTTTGAAAATCTTAGGAGGATTTTAAATGAAAAAAATCAGTATTCTTGCAGCATGTGCAGCAGTACTTCTTATGGCTGGATGTACATCAACAGGAGCAGCTAAATCAGCAGCAGATTCAGCAGCACTTCCAGAACACCCAATGACTTATGTTCTTGACCTGGCAGACACAGGTGATGTTGTAACATTCGTAGACAACACACAGTACGGTACAAAAGGTGAATCAACACGTCAGGCTAAACCAAGCTGGACACAGCTGGTAAAAGTAAACAAGCCACAGGCTGGTGATACAGTAATCGTTAAGGGTAAATTTGTATCAGACATGGATCTGGACAGAGTAAAAATCGGACCAGTTGATGACTCAGCAGCAGTAAACTACTGGCTCAACCTGTATGATCCAGAAGTTGATCAGTACGCAATCGAAAACATCAAAGCTGGTGAAGCAGTTGAATTCGAATTTGCATGGGTTCTCGTTGCAAGCATGGTAAAAGAATTCAAAGTAGAACTTGCTTACGGTGAACAGAACGGTGCTTTTGCTAACCTGGCTGTAGAACGTGTTTGTGAATCAGACATCGGTATGGCAGTTGCTCCAAAAGCAGGTCCACGCACAGAACCAAAAGAATTCGTAGTTGATATTTCACGTGCTCTCGCTTTCGTTGAAATGAAACCAGAATATCCATGGGAAAATGGTGTACAGAACACACTGGCTGACCCACAGCACTACCAGGCAACTGTAGACGTAACATCAGTATTCGGAGATGATCTCCCAATCGCTGGTGACGTTCTTACATTCACATGGAACACAAAACCAACAATCGACATCGCTGCTCTGAAGATCCGTTTCGTAGAAAATACAGCTTCAGTTCCAGGATGGTGGAAAGAAATCGACGTAACACCAGGTGAAGGACACATCGTTCACGAAGGTCTCAAAGCTGGCGAAAAAGCTGAAATCAAGGCTTCTCTTGAAATCGGTGAATCTCCAATCGAAGGAATCTCATTCTGTATCACATATGATCTGGATGCAGGTGTAAGCGGTTGTACACTTATGTTCGCAAAATAATAAGACTGAATAAGCTGAAGTCTTAATGAAAGACCTCTCTTCGGAGAGGTCTTTTTTTTTGAAGTTGCGGAATCTCACATATTGGATATAATGGAGATACTATGCCACAGGGAATCGGAGTACAGATTTTATCGGTTATTATTCTTATAAGTCTCGCCATCTGTCAGGGAATTGCTGCCCGGTTGAAAAACAGCCTCACCAGAGAGTTTGCAATTCGCGGAACGCTCCTGATGATTCTGCTGTTTCTGATTCTCCGCTGTCTGTTTAACGGTGTATTCCTTTTAGGAAAGGAATACGGCTTTTCGGATGCCGTACTGAAATGGAATTTCCAGCTGAATCTTACGGCATCTCTCCTTGCACTGGAAGGGGCTCTGCTGGTTGTAAGAACAGCACGGGTACAGAATTCCAGTGCTGAAATCACCACAACAGTGAAGTTTATCCTTTTTGTCATGGGCTTCAACGTTTTTTTGAATGCAGTCCTGAATGCTTCCATCTTCTTTACAGATGTATATGTTTCTGTTTCTGGCCATTCATACGTTTATGGTCCGGGGCGCATGTATGCTGATGCATTGAACCTGATAATGATGGTTCTGATGTTCACAATAATTGTGCTCCTCAGAAAAAGTCTTGTACGGCTTGAAATCTGCGTATACTGCATTTTTGTATTTATGCCTTTCTTTGCTGCAATTCTGAATGTTCTTGGAATTCAGGATATTGAAGTAGACGGTTATACCATCTCTATGGTGAATGCAGTTCTTCTTTTGTTCATGGGACAGTATTTGAGTCATAACCGGATTATTTCCGACACAATGAAGCAGAAAGAAGAAACAGAAGAAGAACTGATGGAAATGATGTCGGATAATGAGCTTCTGGCTCAGGCCTTCAGTAAGCTTGTTCTGTTTTCTTACCGTGTAGATATTCAGAAAAACAGTTATCACGAAATCAAAACAACGGACTGGTTCAAGGAAATGGTCGGGGAAGACGGAAATCCTATTGTCGGTCTGGCCCGCTGGCTTGAGCAGGGAATAGATGCAGACTTTGTTCCCAAGATGAGAGCTTTTGTTGATTTTGGAACACTTCCTGAACGTCTTAAAAAGAAAGATATTCTTTCAATAGAGTTAATCAGTTCCGTAACCGATCAATGGCTCAGGCTTTATATCATCTGTGTGCGCCGCCTGGAAAACGGGGATGCCTGTGATACGCTTTGGGTTGTTCAGTCTATTACAGAAGAAAAACAGCGCGAAGAAAGAATTAAGGAAGCTCTTTCAAAGGTGGATGAAGCCCGGCGTAAGGCAGATCATGATGCCCTTACAGGCCTTTATAACAGGGCGGCTTTTGACCGCATTACGGCTTCACTTTCGCTAAAGGCTTGCCGGGTTGGGTTGGTTCTTATAGATGTGGATAATTTCAAAGGGGTAAATGATAATTACGGGCATGATGTGGGCGACAAGATCCTGCAGCTTGTGGGAAAGACTTTGAGCAGTAATTTCCACGCAAAAGATTGTGTGTTCCGTTTTGGCGGAGATGAATTTGCTGTGATCCTTACGAACTATAAGGAAGGAATGCAGAATTTCATAAAGGATCGGATGGCTGGAATTAACCGCCTTCTTTGTGAAACAAAAGAGGAAGGCTTACCGGACGTTTCTTTGAGTTCGGGAGTAGCTTTTTCTTCGGAAGGGTATTCCGAAAATCTTTTCAAGCTGGCCGATAACTGCCTTTACAAAGTAAAAAAGGCAGGAAAGGCGGGATGTATAGTGAACTAAAAAAAACGACTGACTAATAAAGCCAGTCGTTTTTTTTTAGTTTAGCAAATGGTCCCTGAGTCTGTCGCAGGCTTGCGCCTGCTTATCGAGTTTTGCTTTGGTTGCAAAACTCGTCATTTTATTAGGTCTACAGACGTTTTGCCAATTCTTCTGCAGTGAATCCGAGGTATTCAGCAACTTTGTTTGCTGGGCCTGATGTACCGAAGCGGTCGATACAGAAGCAGTCTTCTTTCTTTGCAAACTGGAGCCATTCTGTAGAGATACCGGCTTCTGTACAAACTACGCGTTTTGCATCACCGATGATAGCTTTCTGTTCGCATTCGCAAAGTTTTGAGAACTTTCCGAGGTCTGGAACAGATACAACGCGGATTGTTTTTCCAGAAACAAGTGAGGCAGCTTTGAGAGCCATGTTTACTTCTGAACCAGAAGCCAGGATTGTTACATCTGGAGCTGCTGATCCTTCCTGTACAACGTAAGCACCCTTAGTTGCCATATTTTCTTTCCAGTTCTTGTCAGCTTTTTCGTAAACTGCCAGTGCCTGGCGTGTGAATGCCATACATACAGGGTGATCTTTTGAAGCGTAAGCCATGTTCCATGCCTGCATAGATTCTTCCGGGTCACCAGGGCGGATAGCCTGTACACCTGGAATTGAGCGCAGAGAACACATTGTTTCGATTGGCTGGTGTGTTGGACCGTCTTCACCAACGTAGATTGAGTCGTGTGTGAATACGTAGATAACCGGCTGTTTCATAAGAGAAACTACGCGGAGAGAAGGGCGCAGGTAATCAGCGAATACCAGGAATGTTGCACAGAATGGGCGGAGTCCACCGTGAAGTGAGATACCTGCACAAACTGCAGACATTGCGAATTCGCGGATACCGTATTCAATTGTGCGTCCGGCGCGGTTAGCTGGGCTGAATGTTCCGTTGTCTGTTGCTTTGAATGCTGTTTTGTTTGGTCCCATAAGGTCAGCAGATCCACCAACCAGGTTAGCAAAGCGAGCAGCGATTACGTTGAGGGCTTTTCCTGAAGCGTCACGTGTAGCACATGCGTCTCCAACTTTGTATTCAACGTCTTTGATTGTTTCGTCTGTTACAGCGTCTGAGTGGTAAGCATCCCAAAGTTTTGCAAGGTCAGGATTTTCTTTTGCCCATTCAGCGAAAGTTGCATTCCAGTCAGCTTCTGCTTTAGCAAATTCTGCTTTTTTGTCTTCGAAGAATTTGTATGCTTCTGGTACAACGTAGAAATCTTTGTCTGTTGGAAGACCAAGTGTTTTCTTTGCTTCAACGATTCCTTCTGCACCAAGTGGAGCACCGTGAACGTCAGCTGTATTCTGTTTTGGAGCACCTTTACCAATTACAGATTTGAGCATGATAAGAGATGGTTTGTCACCGCAAGCTTTAGCTTCAGCAACCAGCTTTGCGATTCCTTCAACATCGTACATGTCTCCGCGGAGAACCTGCCATCCGTAAGCTTCGTAACGTTTAGCAATGTCATCTGTGAATGTAATGTCTGTGCATCCGTCGATTGAGATTTTGTTTTCATCGTAGAATACGATGAGTTTTCCGAGTTTAAGGTTTCCAGCCAGAGAACAGGCTTCAGAAGCAACACCTTCCTGAAGACATCCTTCACCAACCAGAGAGTATGTGTAGTGGTCAACGATTGTGTGTTTTGGTGTGTTGAATTTTGCAGCAAGCATAGATTCTGCTACAGCCATACCAACAGCCATAGAAACACCCTGTCCGAGTGGACCACCAGTGCATTCTACACCGTCTGTGTCACCATATTCCGGGTGACCTGGACAACGTGAACCAACCTGACGGAAGTTCTTGATATCGTCCATTGTTACATCGTATCCAGAAAGGTGGAGGATACTGTAAAGTAGCATTGATCCGTGACCTGCTGAAAGTACGAAACGGTCGCGGTCTGCCCATTTTGAATTGGCAGGATTGTGTTTCATTACTTCACCGTAAAGTACGGCGGCAGCTTCTGCTGCACCAAGTGGAAGTCCTGGGTGTCCAGAATTTGCCTTCTGGATGGCATCCATTGAAAGAGAGCGAATAGAAAGTGCTACTGCTTCGATTCCTTTTTTATCCATAGAAAAAACTCCTATTTTATGTCGATTAATAGAAACCAAAAATAAATAAAATGAGCCCTTTGACAGGCTCGTAAGATTAATGCCGCTTTACGGTACTAATCAAGTTCTTTTATTGCATTCAGAAGCTGGGCTTCTGATGCGTGGCTTTCCAGAAGCTTTTTGAAGGAAGCTTTACGGAAAAGGCCTACAAGTGTTGAAAGAACCTTAAGGTGTGTCTGTGAATCATGTGTAAGAAGGATAAACATAACGCTGACCTTTCTTTCGTCAGGAGCCTGCATATCCAGCGGTTCTTTCAGATAAACAACGCAGATACGCTGGTCTGCGGCATCTTTCATAATAGGACTGCGGGCATGTGGAAGAGCAATTCCGTTGCCTACAGCTGTACTTAAAATTTTTTCACGGGCACACAAAGCATTATACACCTGTTCCGGTGTCATTCCATCGGGCAAATCTATCATTTTGCTTACTTTATCGTAGATTTCTTCAGGAGTAGTACCTTCAACGTCAAATACTCCGCCACGATGAATTAATTGTGTAATATCGAAAGAATTTTCCATAATAAAACCAACCTTTTGAAATAAGAGCTTTTTCCGTAATAATTAGAGTCGTTCAAGGAAGCTTTATCTCAAACTTTTTGTTCTTTTTTATGACGGCTTGCAGCGGTGGAGCTACAGAGTCGTATGTTTCAAGCATTCCGTCCAGGGAAGCCAGAATGTCGTTCTTTTCATCAGCTGCGGCTGACGGTGATTCTTCAATCTGGGACAGGTAACGGGCTACATGCTCAAAAATCTGTACCAGAACAATCAGTTCATGCTGCGGGAAGTCTTCCATCTGGCAGTTGCAGTATCCGATATCCAGCAGAAGTGAAGAAATTGTGAAGAAGAGGTTCAGGATTTTACGCCTGAGATCTGCAACAGGGAAGTCATTGAATCTGTTGTAGTCATTTTTAACTATATCGATTCTTTTTTCCAAGTTCAACATTATAAACTTCTTCTCAAAACTTCCCATCTGAAGGTTCGGAGGAAGAAGTCTGGCAGTTATTTCATCAACATTTGCGTCTGCACCGTTCTTGAACAGATTGTCCTTGATGTATGAATCAATGATGTAGTCGGTGAACATGTATTTGATGCTTGGAATCGGGTTTTCTTTGAGTTCGGCTTCGTTCCATGGCCCTTTGTAAGGAATGGTCTCGCCCGATTTCCAGATGCGGCTTTCTACACCAAAATTCACGATATCAATCTTTGATGTATGTTCCAGGAAATCTTCAATAGAACCGCAGTTTTCTGTACATAAGGTGCGCTGTTCTTCCAGGAAAAGCAGGGAAAGCTGGTCTTCAATGGAACCCATCGGCCCCCATCTGTCCATACGGGTAACGAGGGCTTCTTCAAAGTGTTCGTACCATTCTTCCCGTTCCAGGTCTTCCCGGCTCATTTTGAACCCGGTTCTGGTATTTTTTACGATTCTTGCTTCGATAATGGAAAGATCCCAGTTTGTGACCCTGCAGAGAAGTCTGTCGCCCAGCTGGAAGCCTTTTTCAACAAAAGGCTGCAGTGAAAAGGCGGTTAAAGTCATGAAAGAGGGGAGTCCGTACTGAACTGATGAAATTGAAACTGCAGAGTTTGCAGGGTCGTTCAGAATGTATGGAATATCGTAGCCTTCACCAAAATAGGCGTGCAGGTCCAGGGCCAGGTTCGAGCTGATGTCTATGGAAGTAACAGGAACCGGACGTTCTTCAAATACTACTGTTGCCTGATACGGAAAAATTGAAGCGTCAATGAAAGGAATAAAGCGGTGGCCCGGAACAAAGGCACCGGCTTCAACTTCCTCTTTTGTAGGTTTGAAACTGAACCACTGGTTTGTAAAGGCGCCGGCCCGGGAAATGAAGTAACCGCCCTTAAGGCTGAAAATCCAGTCGGCAGCGTAAAGAATATCTTCAACTTCCTCTACGGAAAGCTTCATCTTGTAGGATTTCAGGAATTTGCGGAAATCTTCTGCTGTAAAAGGTTCCAGACGGTTTCTGAGGAATTTAATGCTTGCTTCTTCGATGTCGGTAAATTTCATTCCTGTTCTCCTGAAGTTTCCATTATACCCCAAACGGATGAATATTTGTAGTTCCGTGTCTGGAAAGAAATGTTATATATAGAAGATATCGGTGAAGCTGGTTTTACAGAATTTCGGGAAGGATTTTTTCCCACACTGTTGCCATGTAGCTGTAGCCTTCCTGATTCGGATGAATGCCGTCAAGACACATGAGAGTACGGTAATCAGGGGCTTCCAGAATTGCTTTTCTCATATCTACCATGAAAACATTGTTCTTAACGCAGTATTCCATAAGATTCAGATTGTACATTTCGTGAAGTTTTCCCAGTCTGTCGGAAGGGCATTCTCCAAGGAACTTTCTGATGTTTTCTTCGTTCTGACCGCGGCAGATGTGATTGAACCACCGGTCGGCCACAAGGCTTGGTGTTGTCATGACTACAGGACGTGCGCCGTTTGCCATTGCGGTCTGAACCATTTCGTCAAGAATACGCAGGTAGTCGGAAAGCGGTGTACGCGGTTTGAGTTCCGGATTTTCCGGGCCAGCAGAAACAAGAGACCAGTCATAGTCACTGTCGTTTCCACCGGACTCTATGATTACGATATCAGCTTTTCCGCCTTTTTCAAAAAACTTGTTCAGGCGGCGCTGACTCTTTGAAATCACACTTCCGAAGACAGAGTCATTATGAAGTTCGAATCCAAGCTTTTTCTGGGCAATGGATAGTGAGTTTTCTTCAAGAACATCAAAAAGATGATCTGAAAAACCAGTTACGGCTCCTTTAAGAATACTGTCTCCGAAAACTGCGATTGTTTTTGCCATAGATTAAATTACACCTTTTGTAGAAGGAATAGCACCGTTTCTACGGGCATCAATTTCTGTAGCCGAGCGCATGGCACGGGCACAGGCTTTGAAGATGGCTTCCATTTTGTGGTGGTCACTTCTTCCGCGGATAACATCAATGTGCAGGTTGCAGCCGGCACCGTTTACGAATCCCTGCCAGAAGTCTTCGTTGCAGTCAGTCATGAAGCTGGCCTGTTTTCCGTCCTGTCCAAGAGAAACAAGAGGGATTCCCGTAAGCTGTGAATTGCAAACCAGGAAAGGACGTCCGCCAAAATCAACTGCAGCTTGAGCCAGAGTTTCATCCATCGGATAGATGAAGAAGCCCGAGCGGAAAATGCCTGCGCAGTCGCCAAGGGCTTTTGCAAATGCCATTCCTAAAGTGATTCCTGTATCTTCTATTAAGTGGTGCTGGTCTACTTCCAGGTCACCTTTAAGTTCTCCGCTTAAATCAAACATTCCGTGCTTGCAGAATGCCTGAAGCATGTGGTCAAAGAATCCGATAGGATTTTTTACATCACACTTTCCTGAACCGTCCAGATTCAAAGTAAGCTTAATCTGAGTTTCTTTTGTGTTTCTTTCAACTGTTGCAGTTCTTGCCATTTTTTTACTCCGTGGTTCCATTCTAGCATTATTCGAACCAGTTTTCCACATGAAGCGGGAACTCGCTGCAGATAGCTTCAAAGTCTTTTACATTGCGGGTAACAAGAACCAGGTTGTTTGCCAGGGCAGTGGCGGCTATCTGGGCGTCAACAATTGGTACAGGGGTACCTTTATTCTGCATACGAACGAAAATTGCGGCTTGAAGAGAGGCACAATGTTCATCGTATGGAAGAATTGGGAAATTGGTTTGAACATAATCCAGATATTCCGTAGAAAGAACTTTCTTTTTCTTTCCTTCAGGAAGTATTCCAATTCCTCTGAGTGTTTCATACCATACAGATGCACTGATTGCAGAAAACATTCCTCTGGCATCCAGTTCTGTCAGGAGTTTTTCAGAAGGAAGGGGTTTGGTAAGTTCAGAAATAATATTTGTGTCCAATAAGTAAATTCTTTTTACTGCCATAAATTACTCCTTTCATCAAATTCTTTTCTGTCTTCCTGATGCTGTTTTTCAAGGATATCTGCAAATTCATTATCCAGAATATCTTTGTTTTTTAACCGCCATTTCTTAACCTGATCAACAAAACTTGGCTTATGCATTTCCTGGTATTCGTCATTTAGTTCATTGAACATTTTCAAACTGATAATTACAGCGGTTGTGGTTCCGTGTTTTGTGATTTCAACAACTTCGCCGTTTTCTGCCATGGTTACGTATTCGCTGAACCGGGCTTTAATGTCATAAAGTGGTGCTTTCATAGATGCCTCCATTTTGTGAGAATATGGTTATTGTGTGACTATATAATATGGTTATATGATAGTCATGTCAAATTCTGGAGGCGAAAAAAAATAACCGCAGATAAACGCCGTTGAACACAGATTTGAAATGATTTTTCATCAGTAACAGTCTGTGTTTATTTGCGTGCATCTGCGGTTTATAAAAACCGAAAACACTGTTTGTGTTCTGAACCGGGAATCTACAGAACTTTTCTGAGTGCGTATTCCAGAATGTCTGTTGCACCAAGTTCGCGGAGTTTTGGAAGGAGAGTTGGAACTTCACCTTTCTTAACTGCAATCTTGATTGCGTAGCCGTCGTCACCGTAGAGTGGTGAAACTGTAGGGCTCTTCATGCTTGGAATAGCAGCAACAAGTTTTTCGAAGTTTTTCTTTGAAACGTTCATTTCAAGCATAACCTTGTCGCGGGCTGCCAGAACAGCTTCAAAGAGCATCTTCAGTTCCATGATCTTCTGTTTTTTTGCAGGATCTTTCATAGCTTCTTTTGAAGCGTACATGCGTGTAGAAGAAGTCATGAGTGTGTCACAGATCTTAAGGCGGTTTGCTTTAAGAGAAGAACCTGTCGATGTGTTGTCG
>JAZLIM010000149.1:0-10517 GCA_045617385.1 Treponema sp. | reverse complement strand
GGCTTTTTGTGATTTCTTGGGAAATCTTAAAAATTTAGCCATAACACCAGATCAGCTGGAAAAGGCTTTTGAATTTGGAATTTCTTTTGACGGCTCTGCAATAAACGGTTTTGCTACTCCAGATCATTCAGATCTTTTCCTTGTTCCAATTCCTTCAAGTCTTACAGTACTTCCATGGAGAAGTACAACTGGAAAAGTTGTCCGCATGTTCTGTGAAATTCGGAATGCAGATGGTTCTCCTTTTGAACGTGACAGCCGTTATATTTTGTGGCAGGCTTCTGAAAAAGCAAAAGCTTGCGGGTTAAATGTTAAAATCGGTTCAGAATGTGAATTCTATCTTTTTCAGAATGATGAAAAAGGAAATCCTACAAAAATCCCTTTTGATAATGCAGGTTACCTGGATGTGGCTCCTGCTGATAAAGGAGAAAATATCAGGCGCGAAATCGTTCTTACATTAAAAGAAATGGATATTCATCCTGAATCTTCTCATCACGAAGAAGGACCAGGACAAAATCAGATTGATATACGTCGTGCAAATCCTATGAAATCTGCTGACAATATTATTAATCTTATGTCGGTTGTAAGAACCTGTGCAATTCGAAATGGACTGACTGCCGATTTTAGTCCAAAGCCATTAAGCGGAAAAAGTGGAAATGGTTTTCATATCAATATTTCTGTTGTTTCAAAAGACGGAAAAGATGTTCTTCCACAATTCCTTGCAGGTATTCTGGAACATATTGAAGAAATGACTGCTTTCCTTAATCCTGTTTTGAATTCTTATGAACGACTTGGTTCAGATAAGGCTCCAAAATATGTTGGATGGGGAAGACAGAACAGAACACAGCTTATTCGAGTTCCTGCAACTCGCGGAGATGAAGAAAAACGCATCGAAGTTCGTTCACCGGATCCTTGCACAAATCCTTATGTGGCTTATGCACTTATTATTCTTGCAGGACTTGATGGAATTGAAAAGAATCTTTCACTTCCTGCTCCTGTTGAAATGAATATGTATACAGCACCAACAGAAGTAACTTCAAAATTAAAGAAGTTACCGGAAACCTTGTCGTCTGCTATTGATAAAGCACGTGGAAGTGATTTCATTAAAAAATCTTTGCCTCAGAGCATGATTGATTGTCTTACAGCAAGTAATTAATTTTTTGAGTTTACAAAATGGCTAAACTGAAAACCCCAAGAAAAGTAATGATTGTCTCAGAAAGTGACAGCTTTTATCAGATGATAAAAAGTATTATGCCACCTGAAGATTTTTCACCTATTTTTCATGCTGTAAGCGGAAGTGATGCAAGAAGAAAACTTCTGGAGCTTCCTGTAGATATTTTAATTGTTGACTCTCCATTAAGTGATGAACACGGTGTAATGTTTGCGCAGAATTTTTCTGATTCAAATTTGGGAATTATGCTTCTTGTTCAAAGCGATCTTTTTGATCAGACAGCAAGTCAGGTAGAAGAAGATGGCATTCTTACTTTGCCAAAGCCTTTGAGTCCTGAAATGTTTTATACAGCCTGCAGAATGTTACGAGCTATGACATTCCGTGTTCAGAAAATGGAAATTGAAAAGAAATCTCTTCAGGATAAAATGCAGGATATTCGCATTGTCAACAAAGCTAAATGGCTTTTAATTGAAAATGAGAAAATGACTGAAGCGGATGCTCACAAAAAAATCGAAAAACTTTCTATGGACCGCCGCAGGTCCCGTCGTGAAATTGCTGAAGAAATTATCGATGAATATGAATAATTTTATTATATTTTTTATGGGGGTATTAATATGAAAAATTATTTTGATCTTACAGGTCAGGTTGCTGTCGTAACTGGTGCATCTGGTGGACTTGGGGTACAGATGGCAAAAGCTCTTGCTAATCAAGGAGCAAAAATTGTGGTTATGGCTCGTCGCAAAGATAAAATCGAAGAAGTTGCAAAAGAAATTGCTGACGAATTCAAAGTTGAAACTCATGCAGTTCAGTGTGATATTACTGATACAGAAAATGTAGAAAAAGCAATCGATGAAACAATCGCTAAATTCGGAAAAATTGATATCGTAATAAATAACGCTGGAACAGGCGCTGTGGCTCCTGCAGAAGACATTACTGACGATCAGTTTGAACACGAAATGAACATTGACCTTTTTGGTACATTCAAAGTTGCGCGTGCTGCGGCAAAAAAATCTATGATTCCAAACAAATACGGACGCATCATCAACATCGCTTCAATGTATGGTCTTGTTGGAAACAAAATTTGCGGATCTTCACCATACCACGCTGCAAAAGGTGGTGTTGTAAACCTTACACGTGCCCTTGCTGCTGAATGGGGAAAATACGGAATTACAGTTAATGCAATTTGTCCGGGATACTTCTACACACCTCTTACAAAAGAAACTCTGGATTCTGATTTCTTCCAGGCAAACGCTAAGACAATGATTCCTGAAGAACGCTACGGAAACGAAGGTGAACTTGATTCAGCCGCCATCTTTCTTGCTTCTCCAAGTTCAAGCTACGTAACAGGAATTATGGTTCCTGTAGACGGCGGATACACTTGTATGTAAGTGTCTTCCCGAACCTGGTTTTAATCGTCATCCCGAACTTGTTTCGGGATTTTTTGTTATAGTGTAGGGGAATTTCGTTATAGTGCTCTAGTTTGAGATTCTGTAAGATACTTCAATATGAAGAATTCAACATTAAACATGACAGAAGGCGGAATTACAGGCCTTCTTATTCGTTTCAGTATTCCAATGCTTATCGGGAATCTTTTTCAGCAGTTGTATAATATTGTTGATTCCATCATTGTTGGAAAACTTGTTGGAGCTGAAGCTTTAGCGGCTGTAGGGGTTACCGGCCCAATGGGATTTTTCTTCTTTGCACTTTGTAACGGAATCGGTTCCGGTGGTGGGATTGTTACTTCCCAGAACTTTGGTAGCGGAGACACAAAAAACGTAAAAAGCTGTATTACAAATGTTGGATATATAATGATTGCCTTTCCTTTTGTTGTGGGAATTGCAGCCTTTTTCCTTTCAGGTCCGCTTTTAAAACTTCTTGATACACCATCTGATATTTTTCCTGAAGCTTTTACTTACCTCCGCATTACCTGTGTTGGTCTTGTTTTTGTTTCAGTTTACAACTACATTTCTTCGATGCTACGTGCCCTGGGGGATTCAAAAACTCCATTGTACTTTTTGATTTTCTCCTGCATTTTGAATACTTTCCTGGATCTTCTTTTTGTTAAGACTTTCGGCATGGGAGTCTTTGGAGCAGGGGTGGCAACCCTTATTTCACAGTTTATTTCAGGTGCTTGCTGTATCGTTTTTGCATTTAAAACAAATGAATATTTCAAGCTTTCCAAAGCCGATATGAAATTGAATCCTGAAGTTATCAGGCGTTCTGTAAAAATCGGAATTCCGCTTTCTCTTCAGTTCTCACTTATTGCCATTTCTACAATGGCCCTTCAGAGAGTTGTAAACACTTTCGGCGCTGTTGCTGTTGCAGCCTTTACTGCCACAAGCAGAATCGAACAGCTGATTCATCAGCCTTATCAGACTTTGAGTGCCGCTCTTTCAACATTTACAGGCCAGAACTTTGGGGCTAAAAAAATGGAACGCCTTCTTAAAGGTTACAGAAAAGGCATGAAGCTTATGGTGATTTTTACAATTATCATGCTGGTTGTGATGCAGTTGTTTGCAAAAGAGATTACAAGCATTTTTATAAATGAACTTGACGTAATTGAAATGGGTGCTATGTCACTTAAAATCACAAGCTGGTTCTATTTCTTCTTAGGACTCATTTACACAGTCCGCGGAGTCTTAAACGGAGTAGGCGACAGCTTCTTCGCTCTTTACAACGGCATCATCGAAGTTATCGGACGATTCACATTCCCGGTTCTTATGACAATGATTCCGTTCTTTGGAGTCTGGGGAATCTGGTGGTCAGTAGGCGTTGTGTGGCTTTTAAGCGGGGTAACTGCCTGGGGCCGTTACCTTGGATTCCGAAAGAAAACCTTAAAGGTGATTGAAACACCAGATAAGTAATTTCATTATTTTTTCACTTATCATTCCGTTACTTGAAACCCACAGGCTGAAGAAAGGCATTTCAAGCATTGCAGCTTTCATCATCTGGTCCTGGCCTTCTTCGCTTGTGATTGTCCCGTTCATGATCTTCAGTGTGATTTTTGTGAACATTTTTCCGAACGGTGAACTCTGGACATCGGAAAGACAGTTGTCCATGGTGAATGGCCGTTTTGCTTTTCCGGCTTTTTCCGGTAGCGGGCGGCCAAGAAGCTTTTCAAAGTCCTGATGGGGAATTTCTTTTGGTTCCTGCATTTCATCTGAATAAATCAGATTTTCTATCGAGCCACCGATTCCGAAAATGATTTTCCCGTCATGCTTTTTCCAAGAGTCATTTTCTGCATCAAAATATGAAAGTTCACGTTCATCAATTCTGATTTCAACTTTTTTTGTTTCACCAGAATCCAGTTCGTTTTTTGAAAAACCTGCAAGATTAAGTCTTGGTGAAATTACTTTGCTTTCCGGGAAAGATACAAATACAAAGCTTGTTTCTTTTCCTTTTACGTTTCCTTTGTTTGTTACTTCAAAAGAAACAGTTGTGCTTTCCACTTTAAGATTTTTGTATTCAAAGTTTGTGTATGAAAGTCCGTGGCTGAAAGGATAATTTACAGATTTTCCGTTTGTAGAAAAATACCTGTAGCCTGTGAAAATTCCTTCTTCGTAAATAACGTTGAGCCTGTCGCCCGGAAAGATTTTATAGGCCGGGCAGTCTTCATCTTTCTGGATCCAGGTTTCGGAAAGTTTTCCCGAAGGATTTTCTTCGCCCGATAAAAGTTTTGTAACTGCTTTTCCGCATCCTTCTCCTGAAAGATACATAAGAAGAATGGATTTTACTTTGTCTCTGAAAGGAAGTTCAACCGGAGCTCCGCACATGAGAACTACAATTACATTTTCGTTCACCTTGCAGACTTCATCAATGAGCTTAATCTGATTTTCAGGAAGCTTCATGTTCTGACGGTCAAGGCCTTCTGTTTCATAACTTGGAGGAAGTCCTGCAAAAATCAGGGCGGCTTCTTTTCCCTTGGAAATATTTACGGCAATTTCTATAAGCTTTTCAGAATCTTCTTTTTCCAGAAGGTCATAGCCTTTGGCATAATCAAAATCAAATCCTGCTTTTTTAAGTTCTTCCAAAGGAATGTCAATTTTATGCGGATTTATTTTTGAACTACCGGCTCCCTGATATCTTGGTTTTTCTGTAAACTCACCGAGGACTGCAATCTTTTTTGATTTAGAAAGTGGAAGAAGGTTTTCCTCATTTTTTAAAAGGACTGCACTTTCAGCTGCAATCTCAACTGCAAGGTTATGGTTGTTTTCTTCAAGGTTCTGATAAAACACTTCCGGTTTTTCATCTTCTGTTTTTAGTGCAAGCTCAATTACGCGGAGAGCACATTCGTTGATTTCTTCTTCAGTGATTTTTCCAGCCTTAAAGTTTTCAAGAACTTTGGCATTGTTTACGCCTCCGTTTCCCGGCATCTCAAGGTCAAGCCCTGCTTTTACTCCGTCTGTTCTGTCGTGTACGGCGCCCCAGTCAGAAACGGTCATTCCTTTGTAGCCCCAGCGGGTTCTGAGTATGTCTTTTAAAAGCTTTTTGTTTTCGCTTGAATAAGTTCCGTTTATTCTGTTATAGGAACACATGACAGTCCATGGCTCTGATTCCTTTACGACGATTTCAAAAGGCTTTAAGTAATATTCATTAAGTGTCCGTTCATCAATTACGGCACTTACGCTCATGCGTCTTTTTTCCTGATTGTTTGCTGCAAAGTGTTTAAGACTTGTCCCGACTCCTATAGACTGGACTCCTTTTATGAAAGCGGCTCCCATTTTTCCTGCAACCAGAGGGTCTTCAGAAAAGTATTCGAAGTTTCGCCCGCATAAAGGGCTTCGTTTCATGTTTACACCAGGGCCAAGTAAGACAGAAACGTCTTCCTTACGGCATTCTGTTCCTATGGCCTGTCCCATCCTGTAAAGAAGTTTTTCATCAAAAGAGCAGGCAGAAAGACTTGCCGTCGGGAAACATGTGGACTTTACACTTTCGCCAACGCCGAAATTGTCCTGGCTTGCCACCTGCTTACGAAGCCCGTGGGGACCGTCGCTTACCATAATGGATGGAAGTCCTGCGTGTTCTATTCCGACTGTATGCCATACATCGCTTCCTGAAAGAAGAGAGATTTTTTCTTCAACCGAAAGTTTTGAAAGAATGTCTTTTGCTTTTGATGAAATATCCATAATCGTTTCCTATTTTCTGTTTTTCAGTTCACTGCAGATTCTTTCATATTCTTTTTCATCAATTCTGTATTTTGCCCGAATGATGATGTAAGAAATGAACATTACAAGTAACGGAATGAGGACCATGCCAAGTCTGAGAATCAACGTCTGGTATGGCTGGACGCTTTCAATGAAATTGTCTGCAAGATTTAAGGCTTCTTCACGGCCTATGGCACCTGTAGAAATATCAACTTCCAGTTTTGAAATATTCTGGCTTACGGCGTAGATTCCTGAAACGATCAGGATAAGGCTTGCACAGCCCTGGTTCAAAGCGCCTGAAAGCTTTGATGCAAATGATCTTATGGCGCTGATAATTGAATCGTGGCGTTCTCCGAAGTTCAGTTCATCATATTCGATTGTGTTGTTCACCATAACAATCATTGCAAGATTTATGATTCCCTGAGAAAGGAAAATAACAAAGCCTGTGACATCAATTAAAATAAGACTTTTCGGAAGAATATAGCCTACGGCAAGAAGAATAAAGTAACCTGCAAAAAGCAGAATCATGCAAGAAGAAATGATTTTAGTTCGGGAAAGTTTTTTCGTAAGGAGAGGGAAAAGAAATTGAGCTGCAAGGGTTCCAAGTCCGTACATTACTGTGAAGATTGTGACAAGGTCTCCGCTTGAAGAATATCCGAATTCAAAATAGAAGAAGTTTACTGCAAGTAAAAGTAAAAGCTGCTGGCCAAGACAGAACAGGATGTAGCTGATTCCTATGTGGCAGAGCTGGTCGTTTCGGGCAAGTATTTTTGCCATCGTCTTTAATGAAACATCATTTGAATTATCCTTACGTTCTGTTTCTGTAACGCCTTTGAATGTAAGAATCTGGCAGAGAGTGAAGCCTAAAGCAACAATCAGAGCAATGATTCTGAAGGCATTTACGGCGTTCCCCGCAATTACCACAGGAACAATGCCCGCAACCAGGAACTGCCCGATGCAGACAAAAATTCCCATAGTTGAAACCAGGTTTTCACGTTCTTTCTGGTCGCTTGTAAGGCTTGGAAGAAGTCCCCAGTATGCAATGTCGTTTACGGTGTAGGTCATGCCCCAGAGAAGATAGATGAATGAATAATAGATGACAAAAGCCCATCCTGAAGGGCGCACAAGGAACATCAGTAAAATGACAAGGGAATTCAGGATTGCGCCCCATAAAATGAAAGGCCGGAACTTACCACTTCTGAACTTTGAGTTTTCGATGATTGCACTCATAAGGAGATCATTTACTGCATCCCAGATCATGCAGGCAACCATGACTGCGGAAATAACTGCAAACTGGCTTACTGTCAGATGCATCGTGTACTGAATATAAGTGAGGATAAACATGCTTACCAGAGTGTAAGCTGCGTCACGTCCTGTGGCCCCGGTACAATAGGACCATTTTGTTGTTTTTGAAATAGGCATACAAATATTATAACACGAGGTTTCTTATTATAGGATATTTATTCATTTTGAATTTTTTGATATTATTAACAAAGATATTGTTAACTCATAATTTTGAATTATCAATTTTCAATTATTAATTAATAAGAGGCCTTAAAATGGTAAAAGCAATCGTCGGTGCAAACTGGGGTGATGAAGGAAAAGGAAAAATCACAGACATGATGGCTCAGGATGCAGACATCGTTGTTCGCTTTCAGGGTGGTGCTAACGCAGGACACACAATCGTAAACAAATACGGTAAATTCGCTCTGCACACACTTCCAAGTGGAGTTTTCTACGAACATACAACAAGCATCATCGGTAACGGTGTAGCTCTTGATATTCCTCGTCTTTTCAAGGAATACAATGAAGTTGTAGCAAAAGGTGTTCCGGCTCCAAAACTTCTGGTTTCAGACCGCGCACAGATTGTTATGCCTTATCATATTAAATTCGATGAATACGAAGAAGAACGCCTTGGAAAAGCAAGCTACGGTTCTACAAAATCGGGAATTGCTCCTTTCTACTCTGACAAGTATTCAAAAATCGGTTTCCAGGTAAGTGAACTCTTCGGAGATGAAGAATCTCTCAAAGCTCACATCAAAAAGGTTGCAGAAATCAAGAATGCAACACTTGTAAACCTGTACCACAAAGATCCTATCAACGAAACAGAACTTTTTGAAACTCTTATGAGCTACAAAAAGATGGTTGAACCACACGTATGTGATACATCAGCATTCCTTTGGGAAGCTCTTCAGAACAACAAGACAGTTCTTCTTGAAGGACAGCTTGGAACAATGAAAGATACAGACCACGGAATCTATCCTATGGTTACTTCATCTTCTACACTGGCTGCCTACGGTGCAATCGGTGCCGGAATCCCTCCATACGAAATCAAGAAAATCGTTGCCGTTTCAAAAGCTTACTCTTCAGCAGTAGGAGCCGGTGCTTTCGTTTCTGAAATCTTCGGTGATGAAGCAGATGAACTTCGCCGCCGCGGTGGAGACGGTGGAGAATACGGTGCAACAACTGGCCGTCCACGCCGCATGGGATGGTATGACTGTGTTGCTTCAAAATACGGATGCCGTCTGCAGAGTGCAACAGATGTTGCTCTTACAGTTCTTGACGTTCTCGGTTACCTTGATGAAATTCCTGTTTGTACTGGTTACGAACTTGACGGAAAAGTAATCACAGACTTCCCTGTAACTTCAAAACTTGAAAAATGTAAACCTGTATTTGAAACACTTCCAGGCTGGAAATGCGACATCCGCGGAATCAAGAAGTACGAAGATCTTCCTGAAAACTGCCGTAACTACATTGAATTCATTGAAAAGCACATTGGTTTCCCAATCACAATGATTTCAAACGGACCTTCACGCGAAGACATCATCTACAGATAATTTTCAATTGAAAATTGAAAGCAGGCACTCCTGGTTTTGAATCAGGACTGCCTGCTACTTGAATTATATCAACAAAAAATGTATATTCTTTGAAATACATTTCATTACATCCAAGTAAACATTGGATCCGCTTTGGCTGATCCCTCTATAATAATAGAGCACCTCCGTTGGGGGTGTAAAAAAAAAGCACTTTTGGAATTTGTACATTCTGATGCTTTTTTTTTAGGAGAAATCATGGCTTTCTTTTTTGACGAACCATCACACACATTCGATGAGTACCTTCTGGTACCTGGCTTCACATCTGCAGACTGCATTCCTGCAAATGTTTCTTTAAAGACACCTGTTGTTAGATACAACAAAGCAAAAGGTGAGACATGTCCGCTGACAATGAATATTCCTATGACCAGCGCTGTTATGCAGGCTGTTTCAAATGACACTCTGGCTGTTGCTCTTGCTAAAGAAGGTGGAATTTCTTTCATTTACGGTTCACAGACAATCGAAGATCAGGCAGCTATGGTTGCCCGCGTTAAGGCTTACAAAGCTGGTTTCGTTTCATCTGATACAAACATCCGTCCTGATGCAACTCTTAATGAACTGGTTGCTAAAATCGAAGCAACAGGTCATTCAACTGTAGCTGTTACAGAAAACGGTGAAGCAGACGGAAAACTCGTTGGTATCATTACAGAACGTGACTTCCGCATGGGGCACGTTGCTGAAGATGCTAAAGTTTGTGAATACATGACTGCTCTTAAAGACCTGATTCTTGCAAAAGAAGGAATCTCTCTTGAAGAAGCAAACGACATGATCTGGGAACACAAAATCAATCAGCTTCCTGTTGTTGATGACAACGGTTGTCTTGTTGCTTTCGTATTCCGTAAAGATGCTGCTGCCCACACAGAAAATCCAAATGAACTTCTTGACGGTCAGAAACGTTATATCGTAGGAGCTGGTATCAATACACGTGACTATATGGAACGTGTTCCGGCTCTTCTTGCAGCCGGTGTTGATGTAATGACTCTGGATTCATCAGAAGGCTTTACTGAATGGCAGAGACGTGCTCTTCAGGACATCCACGCAAAATGGCCAAACGCAAAAGTAGGGGCTGGTAACGTTGTAGATGCTGACGGCTTCAACTTCCTGGCTGAAGCTGGTGCTGATTTCATTAAGATCGGTATTGGTGGCGGTTCAATCTGTATCACACGTGAACAGAAGGGAATCGGACGCGGCCAGGCAACAGCTACAATCGAAGTTGCTAAAGCACGTGATGAATACTACAAAAAGACAGGTATCTATATTCCAATCTGTTCAGACGGTGGAATCGTACACGACTATCATATTACTCTGGCTCTTGCTATGGGTGCTGACTTT
>JAZLIM010000148.1:0-4598 GCA_045617385.1 Treponema sp. | reverse complement strand
GACATGGGTGATAAAGTGGGTGAAAAAATCATCCAGCCGGAACTCAAGCTTGATGACGTGAACATTTCTCAGTCACAGATAAGCGACGCAGAAAAAGAACGTGACCGTATTACAGAACCTGTTCTCAACGGAGAAAGAACCGGTATGTACACTTCATTCAAGAATTTTGAAGACAAAGGCGTTTTCGACATCCAGGGAGCAACAGTCAAAACTTCTAAAAACGGTGGCCTTACCCCTACGGGCTGGAAACAGCTTCAGGCAGCAATGGAAATCTACCGTTCAAAGAAATTTGAAACATTCCGTTACATTATCATTAACGAAAAAACAGGTGAAATTGCTGACCAGCTTGCAATTACAAGCCACATGCCTAACTTCTGCAATGTTTCAAAACCAAAAGATGAAACATTAAAACAGGTTATCAGCCGACTGGAACAGTTAGGAGATGACTATAAACTTGCAGTTTGTCACAACCACCCGAGCGGAAACACTACTGAAAGCTCATTCGACCGTGAACTTACAGATTCCCTTGACCGTTCACTCCGCCGTAATGATGGTACAAACAAGTTCCTGGGTCACATTATTCTGGACCATGACACTTTCAATCTTGCCGTTCCTTCAGAATCCCGTCCTGGAAACTGTCACTGGAAGAAGATGGAACCTCTTCAGGTAACTGAAATTGACCGCTTCACTGCAGAGCCAAAACCAGAATGGGCCGGAAACTATGTCGGCGGAACTACTGCACTCAAGGAAGTGGCAAAGAAAATCAACGATACTGAAAACTGGAACGATGACTTCATCCCTGTTGTTTTCACAAACGCAGACAGAAACATTACCGGTATTCAGTATTACTCAAAAAATTTCTTTGAAAACGAATCGGACAAAATTCGTAACGAATTCCAGTTCGCCGCAATGGAAGCAGGAGCCATCGGAGCCTTCCCTGTTATCACAGATGCACTCTGGGAAAAACTTGGAAAGGAAGCAACAGATTTTGAAGCCGTAATGAAAGCCCACGTGTTGAACGACGCATTTACAGATGTTGCCTTCAACCACACCACAATGACAGAAAAATATGACATTGAGGCTGGCAGAAACTACTACAGTTTCTATCGGGATCAGAGCGACAGAAAGATTGATGTTGTTTCAACCTGGACACCGGAAGTTAATCCACGTCTCTTCCCTCCAGAAGGAGTTGGTGAAGAACGCGGTGAAAAACATTTCAGAGCAGCGAATACTGCAAAGATTGAAAAAGAGAACTTCCCAAAACCTCAAGCATACCGCAGAAAAAAAGAGGATTATGAATTTGACCGCTAGATAAGGTAACAGTCTTGCAGAATAATCTCGTTTTTACGAGGTTATTCTGCCTTGCAATTTACAACAAGGAGTACACTACATGGAAGAACAAAAAATCGCAGAAATAGACGAAAAAGAAAAATCAAAAGGCGTTATTTATATTACAGACAATGAGAATATGTTCATTGCTGCAGAAGACATCTCACAGGAAGAAATAAACAGACTTTCTCTGGAAACAGACAGAAATGCTCTGAAAGAAAAACTTGCTGCTATTGAAGCAGAATTGGCTGATTTTGAGAAAAACCACGAAACAGCTAATTCTGAACATAAAGAACAGGCTGAAGAAATCGAAAGACCTCAGCCATATTCTGTTCCACAGAACAATTCTAACCAGGTTCATTTCTCAACAAAGCCATTTGGAAATTTTAAGAATATCCTCATCTTTGATACAGAAACTACGGGGTTGAGTCCCTATAAAGATGAATTACTTCAAATTTCCGCAGTAGATATAAATGGAACCCCTCTTCTCAATTCTTATGTAAAACCAGAAAAACATACGGAATGGCCGGAAGCTCAGGCAGTAAACCATATATCTCCAGAAACTGTCAAAAATGCCCCCACATTCAAAGAATTAAAAGACCAGATGCAAAAACTCATTGATGGTGCAGATTTAATTGTTACCTACAATGGAAAATTCGATATGGACTTTCTCCAGCTCAACGGAATTAAGGTAGATCCTCAGAAACCTCATCTTGATGTTATGAAGGCTTTTGCTCCGGTTTATGGTGAAAAATTCAAAAATGGGCAGCCAAAAACTAAAAAGCTCGTAGAAGCCGCAGGTTATTATGGTTTTAATTTTAAAGCCCATGATTCGCTTGGGGATTCTTTAGCAACACTCAAAATCGGGCAGAAATTATATGGTAACAGTTTTGAAAGACTCACACAGGATGACTTAAACAAATATTCCATCAGCAAAACTCTTCCACAGGCAATGGAAAAGAATGATAAAGAATATAAGAGCTTTATCTTCAAAACAGGAACAATGGCCCTTAACAACGCCGCAATTCTGGAACAGGTAAAGAACGATCCATTTGCACGTAAGATACAGAACTTATTACAGAAATATTCTGAACACCCAGATAATAAAAAAAACCTGAGCAGTCTCAAATACAATCTTGGCCGCTATGTTGCTGATAATAATCCAGAATTGATTGAAAACTTCTCAAAGAAGCGTAAAGACAGAAATACAGCTATGGCTATCAATGACAATCTTGAAAATCAGACTGTCCTAAACGGCTCAGATGTATTACCGGACTTCACTGTTCAGACTAAAAATGGTCAGAAGATGTACTCAGGAATGAAAGTTGTATATCAGAATCCAGAAAACAATACTTTCTATCTTGATAACGGGAAAGAAAAGCTTATCCTTCCTGCAGCAACATTCCAGTCCATAGTCTCGCCAGAAAGTCTTCATCCACAGCCAGAGGCTTTCAAAGATGCAGAAATTGCAGAAGAAATGCCTGCAGCAGTTATGGGCCAGACTGTGCTTCCTGAATTTGCGATGATTACGACACAAGGAATCCAGACTTTCAAAGATTTAACTGTCCAGAAATACAATGAAGCTGAAAATTCTTACACGCTGACTAATGGAGAAACAACCATCACAGTTACAGGGGATACCTTCAAAGAGATAAACAAACCGGAACGTTATGAAAAGGTTTATGATGAAAAAACACCTTCATACGAAAAGCTCATAGACAGCCAGTATGATGCGTACTTCAAGCAGAGAGACAACACTGCAAATAACTTCATCCATAATCTTTCAGTTTATTGCCGAAAAGAAGCAAATACTCCGCTGGATGCCCTTACTATCAGTAAAGAAATCATCAGCCGAATGGATAAAGAAGAAAAAGAAAAAACTCGCCTTCTCTTAAAGCAGATTGCTAAAGAAGACCAGACTATCAATCAGGTTCTCGTAAACACTTATTATGAAGCCGTTAAAGGGGTTCCGCTTGATAAAGACACTGTACTTCAGAAACGTGATGAAGAACGTATTGCAAAACCTTTCAACGATACAATTTCAGCACAGGGTGCTCTTGTAGACAGTAATTCAAAACTGAGAATCGGCGATACCATCAAAGATATGGCCTTTAATGTTCCAAAAGCATTCGGACATGGAAAAGACAGGATCTTTGAAGACCTGACTGTAATTTCTGCAAGTAAAGATGACAACAACATCATCCTTATGGACAAAAACCGTTCATTCTATGAAATGCCAAGAGATTCTGTTCTTGAAGGCTATAACAAGCAGCAGGAAAAACAGCAGAAGGCAGAACAGAAACACAGAATGAAAAACCGCGTTGATGTTGGTTGGGAACGATAGGAGGAGCAATATGACTAGAGAAGAATTAAAAGAAGCTTGTGCCTTAGAACGTGTTACCGTATTTTTGGAACCGGCATATATTTTTGATAAAGGAATCATCGGAATTACTCCAGACTGCTTCCATGTAATATATGACTACGAAAAACTTGTAGAAGCATTTATTACTGAAGAAGGATGCTCTGATTCAGAAGCTCGCGAATGGTTAGACTACAACACTATTCCCTGCCTCCCAATGTTAGGAGAAGGACAGCCAATTATGATGTTTCCAATATTTGATGAAGTAAAAAAAGCAGCTTAAATGAAAAGAGCAGACTTGTCTAAAATCCTGGGTGGGAGGGGATTAGGATTACATCAGGCAGTCTGCTTATTCTCTTTATCGGCACAACTTTCTTTTTTCAGTATCAAACAGGTTCATAATAATCACCAAAAGGATAATATGCCTTCCCCTTATGGTCATGAACCTCACCTTCCCCATATTTTTCCATTGCTGCAAAATTAAAAGGATTGTTTTCACATTTTGAACATCGGAATTCATTATTCGAATTTCTGCATTCCTCAATATAAGGACATGGATCATTCTGAACTAATACAAAACTAAGCATTATGTTCTCCTAAAAGTTTGCAAAGAAGTTCATAAGCCTGTTTCCCAGTCATAGAATCAACAAAATCAGCCAAATCAGAATCAAGCTTTGTTCCTAGAACACTTTCAATATCTTTGCTTGAAGGTGACATATCATCAGAATAATATTCCTGATAAAAATCCAAAGTCATCATCTGTGATGGGTTAAATGTAGCAGCCATAAAATACCTCCGGCCTAATAATTTGAAACTTAAAAAGTCCCTATATATATATAGACGCGGAAGTAACATTTTCGGCAATAAATCCCAAAAAAAGTTTAAAAAAATTGAATTTTTTTTATAAAAA
>JAZLIM010000147.1:0-2281 GCA_045617385.1 Treponema sp. | reverse complement strand
AGAGAAAGTGTAAACTCTGAGTGGCTCAGATGGTTTATTAAGTTCATTTTCTTTTTCATAAACGAAAGAAGGTTTTTCAACGCCAAGAATATATTTGCTGGCTGTTTCATAAAGTTCCTTATAGGCAGCAATTACATTCTGTGAATGTTCATTGTTTTCTTTAAGCTGTTTTACGAAATTATCACCAATGTAGAAAGATGGTTTTCCATCTGTTTCTGTAAAGATGCCAGCACCCTGACCTTCTTTGTCATCGAACACAATATCACCTGGAATATTAAGGCCGATATATGGACTTAAACCTTTGTCTTTGAGTTCTGCATATTTAACGGCGGCCTGTTCAGCAGTAAGACCTGTAATAGGTTCAAATTCTGCACCAATACCAAGATCGAGATTTGCTGTGTCGTTTACGAAGAAATTGTAAGGTTTTGTGTCCTGAACTGGTTCCAGATTTTTAACCATCTGATAAAGTTCAGAATTAAGAAGTTTATCGTTGAGATAAATTTGTGCATTATCAAAACTTGTTATGCTTCCGTCTACAATTTTTGCTGAGAGATCTTCAAGTAATGCCCATTTTTCTTCCAGAACTTTATCTGCTATTTCGGCGTCATCAACTGCTTTTCTGCCTTCATCTGAATATGCATGCCAGTCGATATTATCATCTAACAAGCGGATAACAGTTTCTTCTTTTTCCTGCAATTCTGTATCATAGTTTTCTTCTTCAACTTCTTTGCGTACAGAATTTACATCTGGCATTAAATCTTTGATATTGCCATCAAAGAATTTTGTGATATCGTCCCAGGAAAGAATTTCTTCTTCATTTTCTTTTGGAGCATATTCAGTAAAATAGTCAGGATGTTCTTTGTAGAGCATCTGTTCGATTGTTGTGCCAGCTGGAACATGATAATCCATCTCGATGTAAGGAATTGAAAGGATTTCTTCGAGTGAAGTGGAACCCCATTCCGACATCTGAAGATCCCCGTTTAAGATGTTATAACCGAATCCAATTCCATCTGAGTCGATTTCAGAAAGGAAGATTTCAGTATCTCCAAGGAAGTAGCGGAATCCTACAGTGTGAGAACCATCTTTATTGATAAGTTCATTATCAACATTGATTCTGCGGTAAGTGTCGGCGATTTCTTTCATCTTGTTCTTGTAGAATTCACCTTCTTCTCCTTCTGAAAGTTCCATTGTGAATTTGAACTGAGCAGGGGGGATTACTTTTTTACAGATTTCAATGTCTTCCTGTGAAAGTACTGTTTTATTTTCAGATGTAACAGTTTGTTTAAGGTTGTTATCTTCGTTTTCTGGAGGTGTAACGGCTTTTGTGTTTTCTGGAACAGACATTCCCTTTTCAGCACATCTGTTCTGAAGAAGTTTTTCAGCATAGGCCGTCATATTTACATTTGCAGGAAATTTTTCCCAGATACGGCGAAGTTTAGCCCAGTCTACAGAATTGTAAGTTTTGTAGTCTTCAGCGTTCATTGCTTTCTGTGCTTCGCGGCTTGGAAGATACAGTTCTGATACTGCCATCTTTTTAACTTCATTTGCTGTATATTTCAGGAATTCACTTCCTGAGACATCGCCAGAAGCAAATGGATATTCATTGAGGACTTTTGTAAATACGTCGTTCATAGAACTGTCATAGGCATCTTTGATACCTTCAAGAGCGACTTTCAGCATTTCGTCAACACGGTCTGCTTCGGTTGCTTCAATGAGCCACTTCTTATGAAGTTCTTTGTATTCGTTCTGAGCCTTATCAAGAGCTTCCATTCTTTCTTTAAGAGTATTTTTTAAGACTTGAGTTTCTTCTTCTACAGTTTTTTCAACGAATTGGCGTTGAGACTCTGTTACTCCAGGAAAGTAAAGCTGTGTTTCGAGCAGGTTGAGGGCTTCAATGAATTCATCATGAGAACATGTCGAACGTACATAATCAAACACAGATCCGTTTCCGTCTCCAATGTCATAGCGGCTTGGTTCATAACTGAATGTGTCTTCAGGATTGTTTGGATTTGGAATATTGAAGAATTTGAAGTTTGTTTTGTCATAACCGAACTGGATGCCCTTATCTTCCTCTGGGAGTTTGTCATCTCTTTCAAGATCCCAGTAGTTGTCTGCAGAACCGTACTTTTGTTCTGCATACTTTTTACGGTTATGAAATTCTGAATCAGCCTGTAAAAGAAGTTCGTTGAATTCTTTTACAGTGTAAACTTTGTTTTCAGAAGGGAATTTAGGGCTTTCTGATGAATACATGATTACATATGGAATTTTCTGTTCTTCGTAC
>JAZLIM010000146.1:0-35786 GCA_045617385.1 Treponema sp. | reverse complement strand
TTGATAACGATGCGTGGAAGTCCGAATACAGGCCAGGCAGGATCATCCGGATGAATTGCCATATCGATATTGTATTTGTCACAAACCGGCATGATTGCTTCAAGGAAATATTTCAGATTCTGGAAAAGTTTTTCGTTATCGATTCCTTCGTACATCTTGAAGAGTTCCTTTACACGGGCCATGCGTTCAGGTTCCCAGCCAGGAAGAATGAATCCGTTTGAGTTCTTGTCCAGCTTTTCAAACATTTCTTCAGGTTTTACACCGTCAATGAAAGTTGAATTATAAGCAAGAACTGTGGAACCGTCTTCTCGGACACGGGCCAGTTCTGTACGGGTCCAGTCGAATACAGGCATGAAATTGTAACATACCATATGGATGTCTTCCTGCCCCAGTCTTTCCAGTGTCTTGATATAGTTTTCGATATACTTGTCGCGGTCACCGCTTCCGATTTTGATATCATCGTGAATGTTTACGCTTTCTATTCCGGCAATCTTGAGACCGGCATCATTTACTTCTTTCTTGATTTTCTGGATTGCACCAAGTTCCCATGCGTCCCCGGGTACAGAATCATACAGAGTTGTAATTACGCCTTTAACGCCCGGCACCTGGCGGATCTGCTGAAGGGTTACGGAATCAAAACCTGTACCGTACCATCTTAAAGTCATTTCCATAAATATGACCTCCTGAATACACCTAGTATACTAGCATATTACTCTTTTGACTAGAGAAAATATCAGACAATTTTAAGCAAAATAAAACGTTTTATCAGTAAAATACTAGAATTTTAAGTTACTCCAACGTTTTCTTAAGTAAATTTCTTTTGATTTATTTTGTATTGCATCACATAATAATCATATAAAACAAAAATAAAAGCTTTTTCATATAAAAGCGGGAGGAAAACACAAAAACTCGGAGAAATGCAGTATGACTGCATGATTTTTGAAAAACAAACGACAAGAAAGCAGGCGGCTTGGTAGGTCTCGCCTGCTTTTTTGTTTTTATCGAATTGTACAATAAACACGTAAGTCCATAAGAGAAATACACTATCTTTTTAAGTGAAAAGTGTGTTATTATTAAAATATTACAACGTTTTATTACGTACTGGAAAATCTTTCTGACTTTCTTGGAGGAAAAATGAAATACGGTTATTTTGACGATGACGCAATGGAATACGTCATCACAAGACCAGACACACCAACATCATGGTCAAACTACCTCGGTTCTACTGTTTATGGTGCTGTAATCACAAACAACGCCGGCGGATACGGCTTCTACAAATCAGGAGCTCAGGGACGCTTTATGCGCCTTCGTTTCAACGCTGTTCCTATGGATCAGCCAGGACGTTACTTCTACCTGCGTGATCAGGAAGACGGAGACTTCTGGTCTGCAACATGGCAGCCTGTAGGAAAACCTCTTGACCAGTACAAATCTGAATGTCACCACGGTACAGCCTACACAACAATCATTTCTGAATACAAAGGAATCAAATCAGAAACTAAATATTACGTTCCTCTCGGAGCAACATTCGAATACTGGAGACTGAAGCTTACAAACACAACAGATAAAGTTCGCAAGATCCGTGCTTTCTCTTACTGTGAACTTGCAAACCAGTGGAACACAACTCAGGACCAGGTAAACCTGCAGTACTCACTCTTCATCAACAAAGGTGAAAAAGTTGCAGACAATATGCTCCGCTTCTCTATCCAGGACAACCTTTACATCCAGCATCCTGAATACGATGTTGGTGGTGCTTACATGCACTCATGGATGGCTCTTGTAGGAACTCCAATGACAGGTTTCGATACAAGCCGCGAAGCTTTCATCGGAACATACGGAAACTACGAACACCCAGCAGCAGTTGTAGCAGGTAGCTGTACAAACTCTGAAGCTTTCGGAGACAACTCTTGTGGTACAGTTCAGGCCGACATCGAACTCAAACCTGGCGAAACAAAAGAAATCATGGTTATGTTCGGTATTGATGATGCCCGCGCTGTAGGTCAGAAAATCGTAGCTGAATACGGTTCATTCTCACGTGCTGATGCTGAATTCGACAAACTGGTTCAGGCATGGCACGCAAAACTTGGAAGCTTCAAAGCAATCACGCCTGATGAAGACATCAACCACACAGTAAACGTATGGGGACTTTACAACTGTCTTATTACATTTGCCTGGAGCCGTGCTGCTTCTCTCGTATACAACGGAGAACGCGATGGTCTTGGTTACCGTGACTCAGTACAGGATATTCTTGGTGTTTCTGCTGCTATCCCTGAAGAAGCAGAAGAACGCCTGGTACGCCTCCTTTCAGGACAGTTCTCTAACGGCGGTGCCCTTCCTGTAATCAACAAAGACTTCCAGCCTGGAAAACAGGCTATGATCGATGATATGGAATTCCGTTCTGATGACTGTCAGTGGTTCTTCAACTCGGTTCCATGTTTTGTTGCAGAAACTGGTAAATTCGACTTCTATAACCGCGTTGTTCCATACGCAGACAAAGGCGAAGCTACAGTTTACGAACACCTTAAACAGGCTCTTCTTTTCAACCTGGAAAGAATGGGTGCAGACGGACTTCCTTGCGGACTTCTGGCCGACTGGAACGACTGTCTCAAGCTTGGATACCACGGAGAATCAATCTTCGTTACATTCCAGCTCCGCCTTGGACTTACAACTTACGCAGATATTTCAAAACGTCTTGGTAAAGAAGACGAAGCAAAATGGGCTCTCGAACAGCGTGACATTCTTGATGCAAACATCAAAAAGAAGTGCTGGGACGGAAAATGGTTCATCTGGGCTGTTGGCGAAGACGGAACAGTTTACGGTACACAGACAATGGAAGAAGGACAGATTTACTTCAATACACAGGTTTGGGCCGTTATGTCTGGTGCCGCAACTCCAGAACAGCAGAAAGCATGTCTTGATGCGGTAAAGGAAAAACTTGCAACTCCTTACGGATGTATGCTCTGTGCTCCACCATTCACAATGACACGCTCAGACATCATGAGCTCTGTTGTATTCCTTCCAGGTATCAAAGAAAACGCCGGTATCTTCAACCACACTCAGGGTTGGGGTGTAATTGCTGAAATCATGAACGGAAACGGTGACCGCGCTTACGAATACCTTAAGGCTGCTCTCCCGGCTTCTTACAATGACAAAGCAGAAATCCGCCAGAGTGAACCATATGTTATCGGTCAGACAACATACTCTACATACTCTAAACGCCCTGGAAACACACGTACATCATGGCTTTCAGGTGCCGCAACATGGAACTACTACTCTACTACACAGTACATGCTTGGTATCCGCCCACAGTACGACGGACTCCTTCTTGATCCATGTCTCCCACACACTTGGGACGGATTCAAGGTTGAACGCCGCTGGCGCGGAATGAACCTTAAGATTGAGGTAAAGAATCCACAGCACATCTGCAAAGGTATTGAATACGTAGAAGTTGACGGAAAACGCCTTGACGCCTGCTACATCCCAGTAACAGAACTCAAAGACGGTTCAACAATTGTTGCTTACATGGGAAAAGATGCAAAATCTTCACCTGTAGAACGCGTATAAATAATGCATAATTTACAATAGAAATTGTGCACAAAAAAGGCCCGTAAGTTCCTTACGGGCTTTTTCTTTTAACAGTACGAATTAATCAAAGTCGTATAAAAACTTACTCCCGGTCGCAAGAACGACCGTCAGAACCGCTAGCTAGCGTCGCTGCATGTGAAGCCAGGATAGGAAACTATCGACCCTGGCATCAAATGCTTCTGACGGCACGTTTTGCTCCCTCGCGTAAGTTTTTATGGGATTTTACATAACGTACGTTTTAAACAAGCTCATAAACCGCCCGAAATGAATTACGCGAAGGAACAATATGGTGGGTGCAGGGATTATGAAGCGCGGTTTGATAGTTTCTTTGCCGCGCTTCATCATAAGCGACGCTAGCTAGCGTCCTGCACCCGCATATTGTGACTGGGAGTAATTCATTTCTGTGGAGAATTGATTCCTTTAATAAAGCGTACGTTTATTTTCACTTATCTTCCGGCTTCCAGCCTTCCAGAAGGATTTCAGGATTTGCAAAACATTTCAGAATTGTGCGGTAAGCCCTTGAAAAAACAAAACCGTCACAGATTCTTTCATCCATTACCATTTTTATTGGGAGAATACGTTTCCGGCTCATCTCACCGTGCCGGTCCATACTTGTTTCAGTTTCCTTTTTCCCGATAGCAATAAAAATTGAAGTAGTTCCGAATTCATAAAGATGATGATAAATGACAGGAAGCCCAATGGAACCTACGTTGGTAACGTAAAATCCCGAATGAAAAGGCTGTGCATTTACAAGAACTTTTTGAAGCCGTCCTTGGCGGTCAAGATACATAACCGTTTTAATAAAACCTTTCAGAATGAACTGCGGAAGATGATTAAGAATCTTCACAAGTTTATCCACATCATTCTGCGGATTTTCAAGTTCAGCATAAGCATCAATTACAGCCTTATTTGTTTTTGCAACAATTGTTTTAAGGCTGTCGGTCTTTTCAAAAACCGGAAAGATTATGCTTTCAGCCCCATCCTCTGTAAGGTTTTTCTTGATATTCATTGCAATGCGGACACTATCTCGCTGGTAAATCCTGTGGTTGGTAATGAATCTGTTTACCTGAGGAGTAATAGCACAGCTTCGGACTATTATGGCAAAAATAACGTGGAATAAAGAAAGACCCGGAATATTTTCCTGCTGCTCCCTGATAAAATCTTCCATGCGGGAAAGATCGAGCCTGAAGTTGAAATAAGCCTCACTGTCAGTACGGCGGGGCATGATATAGGGCATAACAAAGTTTACAGGATCCAGACTCTCAACGAGAGTCCCATCATATACGTGCTTTCTCATACTAAAATAGTAACATGAGAATTCACTAAAAGCAAAAAAAGCCTGTAACGAAGATTTACTTCCTTACAGGCTTTTCATTAAATGTTCACAATTTACAACTGTGAATTATTCTTTTACACCACCGATTGTCATACCTACAACGAAGTATTTCTGAACGAATGGATAAACAACAAGAATAGGAAGTGTTGCAATCATTGTGATTGATGCACGGATACTTACAGGAGTAACCATAGCTGAACCTGCACCAGAAGAAGCAGCAACTGCCATAGCGTTGGCATCAGCAGCAGAGTTACTCTGGTTCTGACTGGCCTGAAGGAACGACATCAGAACGTACTGCAGAGAGTGAAGATCCTTCTTTGGTGAACAGTAAAGATATGTATCAAACCAGCTGTTCCAGGCTCCAACTGCAACGAAAAGACAAGTCATAGCAATTGAAGGAACAATCAACGGCATAATAATCTTAATGAAGATTTTAAATTCGTTGGCGCCATCAATACGGGCTGATTCAACAAAGCTGTCTGGAAGACCATTGATGTAAGTTCTTACCAGAATGAAGTTGAAAACATCAACCAGGTTAGGAATGATATAAACAGCATACTTGTTCAAAAGACCAAGGTTCTTGATAAGCATATATCCAGGAATAAGACCTGCATTAATGTACATTGAAATAACAATGATAGTTGTCAGTGGAGCACGGATTACAAATTCTTTGCGGCTCAATGCATAAGCAAGCATTGCTGTACAGAATACATTCAGAACAGTCTGAATGATTGTACGAGTGAAAGAAATGATTCCAGCCTTGAAAATATAGTCTGTAACAAACAGAGCTTTATAGTTCTGCCATGTAAACTTACGTGGTAAAAGTGTAATTCCACCTTTCAGGGAATCAAGACCATCGTTGAAAGAAACTGCAATTGTATTCCAGAAAGGATATACAGTTACTACTACAACGAAACACAAAGTCAGTGCAATAATTGCATCAAAGATGAAGTTATTAAGCTGTGTTCTTCTTCTTGCTGCTTCGTAAGGATTTCTATTTTTTGTATCTTTGTTACTCATTATATCAGTCTCTCCTCACCACTCTTCTTAGCAATTGTATTGGCTACAATAAGAAGAATGATATTAACAGCATTTTTGAAGATACCGGCGGCAGTTGCCATTGAGAAGTTGAACAGTTTGAAACCGTATTTAAGAACATAAATATCGATTGTTGTTGCAACTTCATCAGTCATACCGTTACGCAGCAAGTAAGGCATTTCAAAGTTAGAATCCAGGATATGACCTGCTGACATAATCATCATGATGATGATTGTAGCCTTGATTCCAGGAAGTGTAATGTGCCAGATTTTTCTGAGACGTCCACAACCGTCAATCTGAGCAGCTTCGTAAAGACAAGGGTCAATAGCTGTCATAGCACCAAGATAAACGATTGTATTCCAACCTACTTCCTTCCAAACATAAGTCCAACCGGTAATATTCCAGAAGTACTTTGGAGTAGAAAGAAACTGAATTGGAGAACTGATGAAACCAAATTTCAATAAGATATTATTTACAATTCCGTCTTCAACGGAAAGAACATTCGCAACCAAACCTGTAACAATAATCCAGGACAAAAAGTGTGGAAGATATGATACAGTCTGAACAAAACGTTTGGCACCAACCGAACGTACTTCGTTCATGAAAACAGCAAGAATAATTGCTGTAATATATCCGAGAACTGTTGCCAGAAGACTCATACCGATGGTATTTCTTAATGACAGCAGGAATTCACGATTTCTGAATAATTCACCAAACCACTTGAAACCAACCCATGTCTGTTCAAAGAAGGCTCTTGAAGGTTTGTAATTCTGGAAAGCCATTGTCCATCCCCAGAGAGGAACATATCTGAACAAAATGATATACAAAACAAAAGGAAGCGACATTAAAACAAGGGCTTTCTGCTTTTTTAAGAGCTTGATTTTGCTTTTCTTGATAGTAAGTTCTGTTGTTTTTTCTGAACTTACATCTTTCTTACTTTTCATATAGAACACCTTAACTAGAAAAATACGACAGCAAGGTTTTTCAACCTTAAAAAAAAGTCCACAGGGGTGATTCATATCCTGTGGACTTTTTTAGTCTGCAGAAGCACAAAGGCTTCTGCAGGCAAAGTTTGATTATTCCATAGGAACAATCAAAAGCTTATTTTATCAATCCACCGAAGTTCTTAACGCGAGCGTCAAGTTCTCCCTGCATGAATTCGTTGTAAACTTTTGTAAGTGGCTTCATCTGTGAAGCATATTCGTTCCATGTCTTTTCGAAATCAGCAGTAGATCCCATGATCATCATTGGGAGGTATTTTCTCTGGAGTGTTTCGAATCCAGTCATAGCAACAGCTGCATCGTGTTCAAGACCATCATTTTCTGGAGATGGGTTACACTGCCACATTGGGTACCATCCAGCGTTTGGTGGAGGGTTCTTGTCAACGAGCTGAGCGTATGAAGCGATGTCGTATGCTTTGAACAGTTCACGGTCGATGTCTTCCATTTCAAGAGCGAATTCCCAAGGGATGTTTCCTAAAGATGTAGAGTAACCATCTGAGTATGTTCCTTCCCATTTTGGAGCTTCTTCTGTGAAGAGCTGAGCCTTGTTCTTAAGGATCCAGTTGTTGTCTTTCTGGTTAGCTCTCTGTTCTGCTGTGCGGTATGGAGCACCTTTCTTTCCAGTTACAGAACCGTCTTTGTCGATAAGGTAGTCTTCACCTTCGAGACCCCAGTAAAGGCGTTTCTGGTTCTTTTCTTCGAGCATTGTGTTAAGGAAGTCCAGGATCTGGTAAGCTTTCTTTTCACCACATTTCTTTGTGAAACCATAACCACGCTGGAGGTTAGGAAGATCCAGGTCACGGTAGTGAGGTTTTACTGATTCATCAAATACTACAGGAAGTGGAGCATATGTTCTTTCGATGTGTCCAGATGTACGGATTGTGTTTTCTGCATCATACATGAATTCCCATCCCTGGATGAACATACCAAGTACACGACCCTGAGCGATCTTTGCGTAGTACTGGTCACGGTTGTCTGTGAATGAAGCTGCGTCGATCAGACCGCGGTTGAAGTAACCGTTAGCCTTGCTGAACCACAGTTTTGCGTTGTCATCAGCGAAGTTGTCAACGTATGTGTATGTTCCGTCAGCGTTTGCAACAACGTGTCCGTTACCATCGTTAGGGTTTCCTGAAAGGAATGCTGGTGGGTTCCAGAGGTTGAATGCTTCCCAGTCATAAGTCATGATAGAGAATGGAATTGTTTTTGCACCGTCTGTTTCAGGGTACTTTTTAACGTATTTTTCGAGGAGGTCGAAGTACTGGTCTACAGTTTTTACTTCTGGGTATCCGAATTCTTTAAGAACACGTTTCTGGATCCAGAAAGCATTCTGGTTGTAGCTTGTGTTCTGGTTTGCACCTGTGTAAGAACCCCAGTTAGGAAGTGAGTATACGTGTGCCTTTGTGATGTTTCCAGCTGCATCTTTTTCAGAATCAGCATAAACAATCTTCTTCCAAACTGTTTCATAGTTCTTCATGATATTAGGACAGTTCTTTTCAACGTAGTCTTTAATATCGATAAGACATCCAGCACCCTGGAATTTTTCTGAATCTACTTCAACGAGATCAGGAAGGTCGCCTGAAGCAATAAGAACACCGATCTTCTGGTCTTTATCACCAACCAGGATATCCCAGTTGAATGTTACACCGAATTCTTCTTCGATCCATTTGTAGTCGCGGTTGTCTGCAGGTGGCTGCTGACGCTGCTGAATAGTGAACACCGAAATGTTCATTCCCTTTCCTTTTTTTGCTTTTTTAGCTTTTTTAGGAGCTGCAAAAGCAACACTTGCAATTGTCAGAGCGATAAGGCTCATAGCAATCAACTTTTTCATGATGTTACTCCTTTTTATCACAAAAATTGTTTTGCGTTTGTTTTTCAGGATATAAATTATACCCTTATACATATAATACATTGTTATGCTGAATTCACAAGCGGTAAATAGGGGAATATACTTACCGAAGGCGAATTCATAAAAAAAAAGGAGTCCTATATCAATTTTTTTGGAATTTAAACGATTAAAACCAAAGATTTTTGGATTTAATCGTTTAATAAGAGATGTTTACGGAAAAATCAGATTCCGCTGCGTTTTACCATTCCGGCGTATTCTCCGTCCATTTTCATAAGCTCTTCATGGTTTCCGCGTTCCTGGATAACACCATGATTCACATAGAAAATGACATCGGAGTTTCTGATGGTAGAAAGACGATGGGCAATAATAAACGAAGTGCGGTTCTTGAGAAGTTCATCAAGCCCTTTCTGAAGTTCACGTTCAGTCTCAGTATCAACAGAACTTGTAGCTTCATCAAGAATAAGGATTCTAGGATCAGAAAGAAGAACACGGGCAAAGCTGATAAGCTGCTTCTGTCCCTGGGAAAGCCCTCCCCCGTTTCCATGAAGAATTGTGTTGTAGCCGTCAGGAAGAGTGGAGATGAAACGGTCGGCCTGAACTGTACGTGCGGCTGCAATTACTTCGTCATCTGTAGCATCAAGACGTCCGTAGCGGATATTTTCCATGATTGTTCCGCTGAACAGGAATGAATCCTGAAGCATTACACCAACCTGCTTTCTGATAGACTTGATCTGCAAGTCCTGTATATCGTGACCGTCAATAAGGATCTCACCGGAATCAGGATTATAGAATCTTGAAAGCAGGTTCACGATTGTAGTCTTTCCTGCCCCGGTCGGTCCACAGATTGCAACCTGCATGCCCGGAGTAATCTGGAAGTCTACGTTCTTGAGAACAGGATTTCCGGGTTCATAACTGAAGTTCACGTTATTGAAGTGAACATGACCGCGGATTGGTGGAAGTTCCACGGCTCCAGGTTTATCGGTAATGTCTTCCGGTTCATCAAGAAGTTCAAAAATACGTTCCATGTAAGCACCGGTTGTAACCATTGAGTTGTAGAAGTTTCCGATATTCTGAATCGGGTTCCAGAAGCGCCAGATGTATCCGGCAAAGGCTACCAGAGTTCCGACTGTTACAGCCCCTTCCCCGTCTCTTGAAAGCCAGCTGATACCGGCCATATAAACCAGAGTAACACCAAGAGTTGAAAGGTTATCGATTGTAGGCCAGATTACGTTGTTGATGGAAACAGCCTTGATCCATGTCTTTTTCCAGTTGTCACAAAGCTTGTTGAAAATATCCTGGTTCTGGTCTTCGCGGGAGAAACTCTGGGTAATCTTCATACCGTTCAGACTTTCAGAAAGATAGGCGTTCAGATTTGACTGTTTTGCACTTACCTGCTGCCATGCTCTGTGCTGTACTTTTTTCAGACTGAAGAGAACAAGGAAAAGCACCGGAAGAACTGCCATACAGATGAGCGTAAGGCGTGCATCAATGGCAAACATGAAACATACGATTACGACAATGTTAAAAAGATCAGTAATCAGCTGGATGATTCCGTTACTCAGAAGTTCAGAAAGTGAGTTTACGTAGTTTACAACACGAATCTGGATTTTTCCGTGAGGGCGGGAATCAAAATATGTAAACGGCAGATTCTGAAGTTTTTCAAAAACATCACGGCGAATCTGCAGGATAATATCCTGGGCAACACGGCTCATGATTCTGAGACGCCCGCGCAGAAGAAGCCAGACAACAAGAATACCGCAAAGCATACCGCCGGAAATCCAGCCAAGCATTTTGAAATTTTCTGTCGGGATGGCTTTATCAAGAGCAATCTTTATAAGAAGAGGCGATGTGAGTGAAAGTCCTGCGCTCAAAAGCATCATGGCACAGGCTCCTATCATCTGTTTTTTGTAAGGCTTAATCCAGTGGAAAATACGCATTACAACATGAATATTAAGTTTCTGGTCGTAAACTTTTTCATCTTCGTCAAAACGGTTCTTAGTTTTAGATGCCATATTCTCCTCCTTTTATTTCTGCAGATTCCATACATCCCGGTAATAGCCAGGCTTGTCTTTCAGTTCATTGTGGGTTCCGCGGGCCGTAATCTGTCCGTTTTCCACAACCAGAATAAGGTCACAGTTTTCAAAAGACGAAACACGGTGACTGATGATGAATGTAGTGTGCCCTACAGACATTTCTTTGATTGATGCACGGATTTTTTCTTCGGTTTCAATATCTACTGCCGATGTAGTGTCATCAAGAATCATTACCGGAGGATTTGCAAGGAAAAGCCGTGCCAGTGCAATTCTCTGCTTCTGACCGCCGGAAAGCCCTACCCCGCGTTCACCTACTACAGTGTCATAACCTTCAGAAAGATCATTCAGGAAGTCTTTTACACGGGCAAGCTCAGTTGCCTTTTCAACTTCCATGAACGTGGCATCGGTATTTGCAAACTTGATGTTACCGGCAACCGTATCACTGAAAAGGAAAGCTTCCTGCATGGTGATTCCGATATGACGGCGCAGATCTTCAACGCCATAGTCTTTTATGTTCTTTCCGTCTATAAGGATTTCACCTTCCGTAACATCGTAGTAACGGCAAAGAAGGCGTGCGATTGTTGATTTTCCGCTACCAGTTGGACCAAGGATACCTACAGTCATACCAGGCTTAACTTCAAAGCTGATGTTCTTCAGGACAGGATTCTTGTTGTATGCAAAAGAAACATCTTTGAAAACAATATTTCCGAAGCTTGTTTCAGAAGAATCAACAGTTTCCGGTTTTGAACCCGGATTCTTTTCCAGAATGTTGGCCTTTCCAACAGAGCTGACTGCAGCATCATCTTTAATTGAACCTTTTGTGCTGTAAAGCTCATAAAGGCGCTGGGCACTGGCGCTGAATTTCTGATAGTTATCCATAAGGTGGGCAAACATATTTACAGGCTGTGTGAAAGTCCACATAAGACCGTTGAATGTAACAACATTACCAAGGGTAATTTCTCCCTTTACTACAAGATATCCGCCGAAAAGAATAAGAATAACAGGAAGGACACCACAGATAGCTTCAATAGCCGGAGTATATTTTATGCGTATATCAGCATTTTCTATATTGCGGTCATGGTAGCCCATATTTTCTTTTTCGAAATCTTCCATTTCGTACTGTTCGCGAACAAAAGCCTTTACTACACGGTTTCCTGCAATATTTTCGCCGGCCTTTGTATTCAGGCGGGCAAACTGGTCACGGACAGCAAGATGAGAAGGTTTGATTTCCCCTTTGAATTTCCAGACCATATAAAGAATGAAAGGTGCAATTACAAGGAAAGCAAGAGTCAGTTTCCAGCTGATCTGACAGAGTACCAGAATTGAAAAAACGTAAATAAGTACGTTATCAATGGTCATGTAAATAACCCATGCTACAAAGTGACGTACCATATCAAGGTCACTTGTAAGCATTGTCATAACGTTTCCGGTTGGAGATTTATCGTACCATGAAAAATCCAGTGTCTGGATATGAGCGTAAAGATCTTCACGCATATTCCGCATAACATTCTGGGAAACCTGTTCGTAAATCGTCTGATACAGATAACGTACAACCGATTTTCCTAATGTACATGAAATCATGATTATTATGAGACGAGGAAGAAGCTCATATTTTCCCTGACCGATTACAAGATCAACAATTCTTCCTGTAACGGTAGGATTTATCATATTAAGCCCGGATACAAAAACAGTAAGGCTTATACCTATAAACATCCAGAATGAATATTTCCGGATATATGACCAGACCCATTTAAACATAATACCTCACTCCGTAAACAATACGGTACGTTTTTACATTACCCCTCTTGATTCCATTAAACAATGGACATAATGGAATAATTTATTGTATTTTCCTCTTCCGTGTGTTATTTCAACTTTCCCGTATTTGTGATATAATAACCCTTATGAGTAGTAAATTCAGAGTCAACCAGAAGGTTGTTTACCCAAGCCAGGGTGTCGGAAAAATCGTTGAAATTTTTGACAAAGAATTCAAAGGCGAAACTATTTCCTATTATAAGATTTATATTGATGTTTCAGAAATGATTGTCATGGTTCCTGTTGCAACTGCACCGGACCTTGGAATCAGACCAATTGTTGGCGCTGATGAAGCAAAAGCCGCAATGGAACTTCTTTCAGAAGAAGGCGACCCAATCACTTCAGACTGGAAGCTCCGCTACCAGATGAACCTGGACCTTCTTAAGAAAGGAACTGTAAGAGACATCGCTACAATTGTACGCACACTTTATAACCGCAGCAAAGTAAAGGAACTTCCTATTCTGGAACGCAAACTTTACGATTCTGCAAAAAAACTCCTTATAGACGAAGTTTCAATTGCACTTGGTCTTTCTGAAAAGGAAGTTGAAAATATGGTTCACCTGCGCCTTGAACCGCCGGGAGCCGCACCAAAGATCAAACATGCCGTTATTCTTGAAGATGACGAAGATGATGATCTTATGGACGATATGAAATCAGATTCAAAAGACAAGAACCACTCTGACGACGGAGACGAAGATTCAGGGGACGGCGATTTTGACGACGAAGAAGATTTCTAATCTTTCGGTAATCCTTACTGCCGCCGGTTCTTCTACAAGAATGGGCGGCAAAACTAAAAAAGAATACCTTCCACTGGAAAGCGGTACAGTACTTTCCACTTCACTAAAAAAATTCCTGAAAGCAACAGACAGTATTCTCTATGTAATTACATGCCCGGAAGGCGGCATTAAGGAAGCAGAAAAAGCTGTTTTCTGCGATCCGGAAGTTGCTGCCCTTCTGGAAGAAAAGCCTTTAACAAAGGTTGTGTTCACTGAAGGCGGGAAAACAAGACAGGATTCTGTTTTCTGTGCATTGAAAAAAATTTCTGAAACTGCTGAAAAAGAAGTTCCGTTGTTTACCGCAATACATGATGCGGCACGCCCTTTTATTTCCGAAGAATTAATTACAAGAACCCTTGAAGCCGCCGTAAAAGAAGGAGCCGCCTTCCCGGGACTTGAACCTGTAGAAACCCAGAAACAGATTGATGAAAACGGAATGATAGTGAGCCATCTCAAAAGATCCCAGCTTATTTCCGTTCAGACTCCACAGATCTTCCGCTTTGAAGAAATTCTTGAAGCCCACAGAAAAGCTTCTTCCGACGGATACCCGTACACAGATGATACCGAAATCTGGGGCCGCTATGTTGGACCGGTTGCTTCGGTAAAGGGTGACAGTGCAAACATTAAAATAACATACCCGAAAGACTATTCAGAAACTTCTGAACCCAAGGAACGAAAAATGATAAGAACAGGAATCGGCTATGACCTTCACCGCCTTGTAGAAGGAAGACGCCTTGTTTTAGGCGGAATAGAAATTCCATTTGATAAAGGTGAAGACGGACATTCCGACGGAGACGTTCTTCTTCATGCCATTACCGACTCTCTCCTTGGAGCTTCCGGTATGGGTGACATAGGTTCCTACTTCCCTCCTGAAGACGCAAAATGGAAAGACGCTGATTCAAAGTTCCTTCTTAAAACTGTATGGAATGACATAAAAAAAGCGGGCTGGGAACTGGAAAACCTGGACTGTATCATCAAGCTTGAAAAACCGAAGTTCCTGCCTTTCAGAGAAAAGGTAATTTCTTCCATTGCAGAAATTCTTGAAGTGGATAACTCCCAGGTTTTTGTAAAAGCTAAAACTTACGAAAAGACAGGAAACTGGGAAAACCAGATTGAAGCTTCCGCAGCCTGTCTTTTAAGCCGGCCACGGTAGCTTTTCTTTCTGATTACTCTTCAGGCATATCAAGGATCATATCTACTTCGCCAACTGAACGGCCTGTTTTCTTGGCGATTTCTTCAACCGACCATCCCTGACGCTTCAATGTGCGAACATCAGTTCTGTCCTGAGGACTTGTCTTGCCCTTTGCAGGAGCACCGGTTTTTGTGATTGAATCCTGTGTTGTTCTTCTGAGAGTCTGGAACTTGTTGTCGATATCTTTGTCCATGCGTTCAAGATCCATAACACGTTTTGAAATACCACCTGAAACGGAATTGATTTCTCCAATCTTGGCTTCTGTTTCGGAAATGATTCTTTCAAGTTCTGTAAGTTTCTTTGCTGCATCATTAATCTTCGGAGCACTCTTAAGGATCTTGTCTACATCGCTCTGAACATCTTTGATTTCTTTCGGCAGAGACTTAACGGCACGGTCGCAGTCAACAACAGCCTGATTGATTTCTTTCTGACTTTCAAAAGCTTCATTGATTTCATGAGAAATGCGGTCAAGAACATCGTTTTTCTGTTCAATTCTAGTAAGCTTTTCTTCGGCTTCATCAACTGCATCCTTGAAGTTCCGAACCTTGACTTCAAGCCCTGTAAGTTCATCAGAAGATTTTGTAAGGCTTCTGACTTTAGAATCGATCTCACCGGAAAGTTCCATCATATAATTGAAACGCTGTTCCATACTTTCAACTTTAGTACGGGATGCTTCAAACTCAGAAACCTTTTCCCCAACCTCTTCGTTAATGCGGCAAACGGCGTTGTACTGTGTAGAAAGTTTTCCGGCAGCTTCTGTGAATTTTTCAAGATTTTCGAACGATTCTTCAATGTCGGCAATCTTTGAATCAAGCATGCGTTTCATCTGGTCTGCCTTGTCGTATACGCTCATCTGTGACTGAACGGCATTCAGTTCGCGGTTCAGTTCGCTGAGCCTCATGAGCATTTCATTTGACTGCTGCTGGAAGTCTGTAACAAACTTTGTCTGGGTTGCCATGTTCTTTTCTGAAACATTTTCCAGACGCTGCTGCAGTTCTGCAATCTTTTCTGAAATGGAATCGTTTTCTTCTTCGATTTTTTCGTCTGTATCAGAAAGCATCTTCTGATATTTTTCTTCAAGTTCTTCAAGAATTTTTTCAGCCTTATCTTCATAATCTGAAACAGCTTCTGCAGTTTTTCCTTCAAGATCAGAAACGGATTCAGAAAGAGCTTTCTGCTGCTGGCGGATTTCGTCGGCATAAGAATCCATATCTTCCTTGATTTTTTCTGCTGCTTCCTGAAGTCTGTCGGAAGAATTCTGTTTGAAGGTTTCAAGTTCTTCGCTGAATACTGATGACGAATCTGTAAGCTGCTGTTTGATCTGCTGTTTCCATGAATTGAATTCTGAGATTGCAGCATCAATGGAAGAAGCACTTGTTTCCTGGCGCGACTTGATTGAATCTTCAAATGCTTCAAGATCTGCAAGAACAGACTTCTGCAGTTTTTCTACAGAAGTGCTGATCTGACCGGCATTCTTTTCGCCAAGTGCACGGATATCTTCGTTTGCTGATCTGGAAACTTCTTCCATCCTTTCAGAAGTTTCAGTCTTGAATTCGTTGATAAGAGAACGGATAGAATTGATATCTGCCTGGAATTTTGTCTGGATTCCTGAAATATCATCCTGAACATCACCGATCTGGTCTTTTGTTTTTGTCTGAAGCGAAGCAACTGCAGTCTTAAGTTTTTCTGAGTAGCTTTCTTCAATCTTCTTTCTGGCATCTTCATAATCGTCTGCCATGATTGCAAGCTTGCCGTCAAGATCGCGTTTCCATTCACTCAAAGAAGAATCAATTTTTTCTGTATGGTCAGTAAGGTTACGTGAGAAGTCTTCTTCGAATTCGGAAAGTTTTGTACTCATGCTGCCGGTTGCAGCATCTTTGAGATTCTGAAGTGAATCTTCGATTTCCTTGATTTTTCCTTCAATGGAATCAGAACTGTCGCGAACATCACGAACAAAGCTTTCGTGTTTTTTCTGCTGTTCTGAAGAGAAGCGGTCAAAGTCTGAAAGCACTCTGTTCTGAACTTCAAGCATTGCAGAACGGAGACTCTTTTCAAGAACATCGATATCTCCCGAAGAAGTCTGAAGCTGGGCAATCTTATATTCCAGATCTTTCTTGTATTCACCAAGCTGATCATCGGCACTTTCAAGAATATTCAGACGGCGTGTTTCACTGTCTGAAAGTGCATTACGGATTTCTTCCTGGAGATTCTTGTTCAGTACATCAAGCTTACTCTGAGAAGTAATCTTGAACTGTTCGATTTTATCATCAATATCACGGATTTTTTCTTCAACTTCAGGCTGAAGTTCATCTGCCCTCTTAACGATTGTTCCGCATTTTTCATTGAGTCTGGCAACGGCTTCATCTGTTTCCTTTACAGCCTGATCAGTTTCTGATGCTGCTCTTGTAAGGGCTTCTGTAACTGAAGCCTTGAAGGCATTAACTTTTTCCTGAACGCTATTTGTATACTTTTCGATTTTTTCTCTGAGTCCTGCATCGTATGTATCCATTTTTTCCTGCACACGTGCTGTATCAGATTCATATTTTTCGAACTTGGCGTTAAGGTTTCCTGTAATTTCTTCAATCTGTTTCTTATAGTCTGCATCCAGTTCTTCAAGCTGTTTTGTAAGAGTTGCAGCGAACTGGTTTTCTTCACCGCTCATGCGTGATTTCAGATCTTCAAGCAGAGTTTCCAGATTTCCTGTTCTTGCTTCAAATTCAGTTTCAACGGCTGAAAGACGGTCGTTATTCTGCTGGATGAAATCAGTAACTTTCTGGTCGTAGGAAACAGTATGCTGTTCTGTTTTCTGAAGAAGTTTTTCGTAGTCTGACTGGAACTGGGCTTCGAACTTTGCGATTGTAGCATTGTTCTTTCCGGAAACAGTATCCAGCTGGGAAGCAAAACTTTCCTTGAGGTTTGTATATTTTTCAGAGTATGTTTCTGTAAGTTTGTTTACATGCTCTGACATCTTTTCTTTTGTCTTATCCAGATGATTCTTTACATCAAGGGCAAACTCGTCATATTTTGCCTTGTATGAATCAACGGCGTTCTTATTTGCATCTGTGTATTCTGCAGAAATATTTTCAAGCTTTTCTTTGAGTTCAGCCTGAACAATGTTGTATTTTCCTGCAAGCTGGCTTTCAACATCCTGATACTTTTCATCAAGATCTGCACAAAGAGCCATATATTTCTGATTGAGGTCAGATTCAACAGAATCCATTTTTGTTGTAATTTCTGACTGCACAGAATCCATTCGAGAAGTAATTTCAGATTCTACAGAATCCATTCGTGTAGAAATTTCTGACTGAGCAGTATCAATTCTTGCTGTAAGGTCGCTCTGTTCAGAAGCGAGTCTGGAAGCAAAGTCTTTCTGGATTTCATCAAACTTTCCGCCGAATTCATCACGTACTTCATCGTATTTACCAAGAATATTCTGGCGCACGTCATCATATTTCTTCTGGAATTCATCACATACAGAATCGTACTTTTCGGTGTAGGAATCCTGAACAGAATCATAGCGGCGGTTGCTTTCATCTTCTGCAGCAGTAACAAGAGCTTCAATCTGATTTTCAAGTTCATTCAGGCGGGTCTGAACATTTTCAGTAATTCTCTGGTCTGCTTCTGATGCAATGTTTTCGATTTTCTTTTCCAGTTTTTCTGAACTTCCGGAAAGTTCCTTCATGTAGCGGTCGGCACGGGCCTGAGCCTGTTCGCTTAAGTGATGGAATGCAGTATCTTCCAGTTCGTCTGCACGGGCAGCGGCAGAGTCGAAGGCAGACTGAATATCCTGTCTGATTTTTGCAAGGAGGTCGTCGGCCTTGCCCTTTTCAGTTTCGAGATATTCTTTTACAGAGTCAGCATATTTTTCGTATTCAGAAAGAAGAATTGAACCTGTTTTCTTGAGCTGTTCTTCATTCTTTGCATTGAATTCTTTTGTAATCTGCGGGATTTTTGCTGAGATTGCATCAACTTTTTTCTGTGAGTCTGAAAGCTTTGCGTTAAGGGCATCAACAATACCGCTTTCTTTTTTTACCTGAACAAGATTTTCTTCAACCTTTCCGGTCATTACGTCCAGTTCCTTAAGAACTGCCCCGTATTCAGAAAGCTTTTCCTGGATTTTCTGAACTGCAGCAATATTCTTTTCTACAGACTGGCTTTCCTGACGGAATGAATCTGTCTGTTCCTTCAATACCTTTACAGCTGCATTGGCCTGAGTCTGGCGAGCCTGAAGCTCAGAAAAAAGAGCCTTTACCTGTTTGTCGATTGCCTTGTAGTTTTCTAAAAGCTCTCCATTACGTTTGTCTGCATAATTCTTAACTTTGCTTAATGAATTATTGCTTTTGTCCAGTTCGTGAAACAGAAATGAAGTACCGGCTCCGGCAAGCAGAGCCACAATAACTGCTAATACAACCAATTTATTTTCCCACCCGTTTTTTATATTTTGTCCTGACTAGCCCAGGACAGCTTTCATAAGATCTCTATAATCATGGAATACGATATCCGGCTCTTTCGGTTTTCCCTTCCGGATATACTGGAATTTTGTAGCATACCATGCAGCCTTCATTCCTGTGGCCTTGGAACCAAGCACATCGTAGTGATAGCTGTTTCCGACATACAGGATTTCTTCCGGTTTGACGCCAAGAAGTTCTGCCATTTTCAGGAAAGGAACATCTGCCGGCTTAAGGGCACCGCAGACTTCAGTTCCTATGATCACGTCGCAGTAAGGCTTCATTCCCCATAGTTCGCCCTTCTGCTCCGGAGGAAAATCTGAAAGCATTGCGATTTTCAGTCCCTTTTCCTTGAATGCTTTGATAGTTTCAAAAGAATATTTGCATGGTGTGATTTTATCAAAATAATGTTTCAGGCCGTCGTAAACGATTTTGTCCAGTTTCTGCTGTGCTTCTTCTTCAGAAATATGCAGCATGCGCCCCATCATTCTGGCCTGACGTTTAATGAAATTGGAATTGTTGTTTTCGGCACGTAGACGTTTGCGGGCAATACCGTATCTGAGAAAAAATATACTGTGACGGAGGAAATGGAAAGGCATACGGAGGTAAAGGTCACCCTGATTGTACAGTGTGCCGTCAATATCAAATGCGACTGCCTTAATTTCACCCAAGTTTTTTACCTGCAAAACTTTCCCCTTTTTAACCCTGTAATGTACTATTATACAGTAATTGCACCGAATTTCATAGTGAAAAATAGGAAGGCCCTTCCGGGCCCCGTATTAGAACCGTTCTGCCTTTCCCGAAGACTTTTTGTAAAGACTTGCGGCGTTTCGGGTACTCTGTGTGTGAGTGTTAGGACGGTTCCCTTTGGAACGGCCTTCGCGGCGCTGTCCGTCGCGTTCACCTTTCCGTCCGTCTTCCCGCTTTCTGTCGTCAAAACGGCGTTCACGGCGGCCTTCTCCACCTTCACGGTCTCTTCTACCTTCAACGCCTTCACGGTTCCGGCGTCCGTCCCATTCACGTACGCCTTCGGGCCTTTCACGGTATGCACCGCGGCGGCGAGGACTTCTGTCAGGTTCACCTTTTGTATCGATATGCATGTGAGGCAGATTCTTGTTGTTCTTTGCCATATCAAGAGCTTTCTTTGCAGATTCCTTTGGAAGGCTTACAAGAGAGAACTCACGGGCCATGTCGATATTATCAACCTTATGATTTGGAATATGAAGCAGATTACTGAAGAAGTCTGCAATATCCCGTGGGCCCATGTGGTCTTTTTTACCAAGGGAAACGAAAATGCGTGTAGAGTTCGGATCTGATTCGAAAGAACGGCCCATTTTCTTAGGATTACTGATTCTTCCGTAGTGCTTTGGAGAAAGCTTTTCACCGAATTCATCAGCAAGAACAGCTGCAAGAACGGCTTTAGGGTCTCCGTCCTTAATGAGTCTTTCTGCAAGTTCAGTAAAGAAAGAATCTACTTCCACTGGCTTTAATTGACAATTGACAATTGAGAATTGAGAATTATCTTCCCCAGTCAGTGCACTTTCTTCACCTGCAGAAGTTTCTCCACCACAACCGACATTGTCCATTGTCAATTGTCCATTGTCAATTTCCCCCCACACCTTTCTTTCAAGTTCATCCACAATTCTGATGCGTTTTGCTTCAAGAACATCGTGTACTGTAGGAACTTCTTCTTCCACCATCTGGCCTTTACTTGCCTTGGCAACGGCGCGCTGAAGGAAAGAAAGCTTACGGCGTTCTTCAGGGCGAACGAATGTAACTGCAGTTCCTGAACTTCCGGCGCGGCCTGTACGACCGATGCGGTGAACGTAAGTGGCGCCGTCAAAAGGAATGGAATAGTTTACAACGTGTGTAAGGCCTGAAATATCAATACCGCGGGCAGCAACGTCTGTTGCAACAAGGATGCGGGTCTTTTTTGAGCGGAAACGTTCCAGAACCTTTTCACGCTGGTTCTGCATAATGTCGCCGTGGAGGGCCGCAGCTTCGTAACCGCGAAGGTCCAGGGCACGGGTAACGTTATCGGCATCCATTTTTGTCATAGTGAATACAAGACCATAGAAGTCAGGTGCCATATCAATAAGGCGGACCAGAGCTTCAATCTTGTCACTTTCACGGAGAACCCAGAACTTCTGGTCAATGAGGAGAGGTTCATCAACTACCCCTTCTTCTTCCATGATTTCGTATTCACCCATGAATTTCTGGGCAATTTTCAGAATAGGTTCAGGCATTGTAGCACTGAAAAGAAGTATTCTTGCGTCCGGATTTGCCTGTTCAAAGATATGTTCAATATCATCGATAAAGCCCATATCAAGCATTTCATCCCCTTCGTCCAGGATAAAGTACTTGATTTTGGAAATATCCAGGGTCTTGCGTTCCAGATGGTCCTGAATACGGCCAGGAGTGCCTACTACAATCTCACAGCCCCGTCTCAGGTCCTTAATCTGACCTGAATAGCTTGCTCCTCCGTAAAGAACACAGGTTCTAGGATAACCGCCTTCTGTAAAGCTCTGCATTTCTGTACATGTCTGCATGGCAAGTTCACGAGTCGGTTCAAGAATCAAAGCCTGTGGATAGTCAGATTTGTCACGGAGCTGCTGGATAATAGGAAGTCCGAAAGCAGCAGTTTTTCCGGTTCCTGTTCTGGCACGGGCAATTACGTTTGAGTCGCCGTTCAAAAGGCGCGGAATAGCCAGAACCTGGATCGGAGAAGGAAATTCGAACCCTTTACGGCGGACAGCAGCAAGGGCACGTTCATCAAGGCCCAGGTCTTCAAAAGTAACAGGTCCGTCTTCTTCTGATTCTGAGTCGTCATTTTCAATTACATCATCTTCAATAGGAATAATTTCATCAGAATCAAAGAGTTCGTCATTGTTTGTATTTTCATCAATAGTCATAGGTGAACTAGTATATAGAAAAAAAACGACAGATACAAATGCCCTGTTTCCTTTTTTTTGTAGTCTTTTTAGTTCAACTATGCTAATCTGATAGAATGAACGATTTGTTTGAATATGGGGATATCCTGAATTCGCCTTTTGAGGCCTTTTCCGGACAGTGGAAAACAATCAAACCGCACTGGCATTATTTTACAGAAATCATCTATGTTGTTACCGGAACAATGACAACTGAAACTCCGGAAAAGACTTATATTTCCAATCCCGGTGACTTTATTATTCTGAGCCCGAAACTTATCCATTCTTTTTCTTCGGAACCAAAAGATGGTAAGGATTTTCTCTGTTACTGCATCAAATTCGATTCTTCTCTCTTAAGAAACACTATTCCGGGAACCCCGAAGATTTCAAAAGTTCTGGAAGCTTCAGACCATTCAGATAAAGTGGAAATTTCTCTCTCTGCTTCACGTCTAAAAGACATTCCAATGAAATCATACTTTGAAACCTGTCTCCAGGAAGTTCATGAACGCAAGTTCGGTTACGACATAAAGATCAACGCCCTTTTAAGCCTTATGCTTACAAACGTAATCAGAATCTGGCAGGAAAACGGATTCGACCCTTATGAAAACCCGACTGTAGACCAGTTCAGTTCAAAGGAATTTTCGGTACTGGAATATATCGATGCCCACTCATCAGAATCACTTAATATAGAAAAACTTGCACAGATGTGCGGCATGTGTTATTCAAACTTTGCAAAACAGTTCAAAGCCCAGTACGGGAAAACCTGTAAGGAATATATTGAATTCGTACGCATCTGTAAGGCTGATACCATGCTTCTGTACACAAACTATACGCTTGACTACATAAGTCAGGAAACCGGTTTCACCGATGCAAGTCATTTCATCAGAATCTACAAGAAAATCCGTGGAATAACCCCGAAACAAAGACGTGCGGTAAGTAACAATGGGCTTAAGTAAGCTTCACTTTCTTCCGTTACTAGAAGAAGAACCAGTTTTGGAGTAAAATTACAATATGCCGGGATTAAGTCAGCTTGTACAGTTCAATAAAGACATTATCTCTCTGGGAAACGAAATTACCCTTCGTGCCCAGCGCGGAGAAAAGCCTGTACGCGTCTCTATACCTAAAACAATTCAGGACGTAAACGACTCAGAAGAATTTGTACTCGGCATGCCTGAAAACGAAGCCATCGTTCAGGACACATCAGTAGACGAAGACCTTTCAGATCTTACAGAAATCACAGGAACAGGAAATCAGAGTTCATCTTCTTCGAATGGAGAAGAACAGCCTTCAAATGCTTTTGAAGCCCCTGACCTTTCTGCCCTTCTGGCTCCAATGGCAGATGCTTCCGGAGACGAATCTGAAGGAATGCCTGACCTTTCAATGTTCATGGAACCGGAAGAACCGGATCCTGCCGAAATTGAAGTTCCTGAACCGGAAGAACCATCCATTGCAGACTTAAGTCTTGAAGACCTTCTTGGCGGTGCCGGATTTGACGGTTCCTCTGCCATTCCTGAAGAAGAAAACGTCAAGGCTTCAGAAATCAGCCTTGAAGATGAGGAATTCTATTCGGGCGGATTTGGTGACGAAAACTATACTCCAAAGAAAAAAGATCCTGAACCTTCCTTTGATATTACAGACGACCTTGCTTCAGATTCCGGAGCTGCCCTTTCACTGGCAGAGCTTGGTCTTGGAGACCTGGAAGCTGAACCGGAAGCTGTTCCGGAAGAAATTCCTGGAAGTCCTGACACCTCATTCCTTGAAGACCTGGGCGAACCGGAAGAACTTTCTTCTGAAATGGAAAACCTGGACGAAAGTCCTCTGGAAGACATTCCGGAAATAAGCGACATTGAAGAATTTGACGCCCCTGATATTGAAGAAATTCCTGAAGTTGAAACAGAACCAGAAGCTGAAGTTGAAACTGTAACTGACACTGAATCTGAAGCTGAGCCGCTGGAAGACTTCAGTTCCGCACTGGACGGAATGGACTTCAGTGACCTTGCAGACGAAACCACTGCAGAAGAACCTGCTTCTGATACCGAAATGGCAGAAGAAGCACCTTCTGAGTTTGAAAGCATAGATGACCTGGGAGCAATAGGCGGCACAGACGATTTAGGCGACATCAATGATATTGAAGACTTTGATGCCGGCAATCTGGACGCAGAACCTGTAACTCAGGGTTCCGGAATGGATTTTTCTGCAGAGCCTTCAACAGACGGCCTTGAAACAGACCTTACAGAAGGATTCGGAAGCGATTTTTCTGCTGCTTCCGGCCTTGATTCACTCTCTGACACAGACATGCCGGATTTTGACGCAATTCCGGACATTACAGATATTTCAGACATCGGTAACATTCCTTCTATGGATCTTCCGGAAGACATTCCGGCCACCGAAACAGAAAGCCTGGATATTTCCGGTGATTTGGGAGCTGAATCAGCTTCAGGTGCAGAAGAAATTCCTGATTTTGATACACCGGATGGACTTTTTGATGCGGGTGACATTGACCTTGATTCTCCTTCCATGGATCTGGATTCTCCTGCCGCTGACTTCGATTCTGAAACCGGAGCAGAAGCAGCCTCCGGTGAGTTTGACACAGGTAATTTCGACACAGGCGATTTTGATACAGGTGATTTCGGATCGGGTGAACCTGATTCAGGAACTTCACTTCCTGACTTCAACCTTGACGACATGGATGCCATGGATTCCCCTGCCGCCTCTTCTGACCTTCCGGACTTCGGCTCTGCAGATATGGGTGACGGAGACATCGGAAGCATGGATTTCGGGGAAACTGAAGGCGGCGAAGAGTCTATAGAAACCTTTGATACTTCAGAAATCGAAGGACTGGATTTCAGCATCCCTGATACAGACGCCCAGATAAGCGGTGAAAAATCAGACTTTGAACTTGGAAACGATTCTGACTTCGGAATTGAAGGTCAGGACTTTGAAATTCCGGGCTTCTCTGATGTTGAAACTGCAAAGGAAGAAAAACACGGACCTCTTCTGGTTTCTTCTTCCGACTCAAAGAAAGACGGCGAAGAACTGCCGCCAAATACACTTTCAGACGCACAGTACAAGAAGTTCCTCAAGAACCTTAATGAATACCCTCTTAACGTAAGGCTTGCTTTCGAAGACCTTATCGTAAAGAACGAATTCACAGACGATGCCGAATTCGAAATCGTTGAAAAGATTCTGAACAAAGCTTCTGCCCGCCAGGTAGCTTCACTTCTTGAAAAAATGCTGGACATTTCTATTCCGGTTCCGCGTGACTATGAACACAGAACCGCAGAGGAATACGAAGCTTACAAGAAGTCTCTTCAGTACCAGCTCAAAAACAAGATCATTCCGGGCATTTTTGCCTGTATGGTATTCCTTGTTGTCGGTTTCGGATTATTCCAGTTCGGAAAGAACTGTATCTATATTCCTGCAAAGGCTAACCACCTCTACAAGCAGGGATACGCAATGCTTGAAGCAGATGAATACCCTCAGTCGGAAATCAAATTTACCGAAGCAACAACTTACCGTCTGAACAAAAAATGGTTCTTCAAATATGCAAGAGGATACCGCGCTCACAAACAGTACATCAGAGCAGAATGGATGTACCAGAATATCCTGAACTACTTCAAGCACAATAAGGAAGCGGGTCTTGAATACGCCAATATGGAACTTTATGACCTGGCAAACTATGAAAAGGCCGAAGAAGTATGCCGCCGCCAGATTCTTGACTTCCATGTAAACGATGCCGACGGAATTCTCCTTCTTGGTGATACATATCTTGAATGGGGAACCGAAAAGGATCCTGAAAAACTGGAAGCAGCCCGCGAACAGTACGCTACCCTCATCCAGCTCTACAAGTCAAACAACCTTTACCAGAGCCGTATGATGCGTTACTTCATCAGAACTGACAATCTCCGTTATGTTCTTTCTCTTAAAGAACAGTTCCTGCCTAAAGAAAAGAACCTTTCTGCAGAAGACTGGACTGAACTTTCGGGCTACATGCTTGATAAACTTTATGGCCCGCTGGCTCCTGCAGACGAATACTTAAGAAGTGAAATCGAAGATGTCCGCCTTATGCTCATAAGAGCAGTAAAACTCGGACCTTCAAATCCTGTAGCAACATACAATCTGGCACGTTATTTCATCGAAACAAATGAATCACGTCCGGCAATTGAGACTCTTAAAACTACAATCGAAAACTTCAAGAAAACAGATATTCTGAAACGCCGCGAACTCTACAAGTACATTGATACATACCGTCTGGCCGGTGAACAGTACAAGGAAATTCAGGAATACCTGAGAGCTCAGGAATTCTATACAGAAGGTATTTCACTCTACACAACAGAAAGAGATGCTTCCGGACTTCCTGGAAACAAGAAGATCGGTGTGCTCTTTGCAGACCAGGCCGACATTGATTACTTCATCTCAGGTGACTTTGACAACGCTCTCAGAAACTACATTTCTTCTGTAGAACTTGAAAATGACAATCCTTCTATCCGCTACAAGATCGGATACATCCAGTACAAGAAGAAGAATTATGCTGAAGCTCTGGGTTCGTTCATGAAAGCCGGAGACGGAAACATCAAGGAAACAAACCTGATGCTGGCAATGGGAAATACCCTTTCCATCCGTGGTGACAATTACGCCGCACAGGGATATTACGAAGACCTCATTTCAAAACTTGATACACAGATTGCAGAAAAGGGACTTGTTCTGCCACAGGCAGGCCAGGAAGACCATGATCTTGTTACAACATACCTTTACGCTGCAAACAACTATGGAGTTACTCTTTACCGCCTTGCATCAAGAACAGGAAACAGTTCTTTCAATGCACAGGCTATTGTCCAGCTTTCCCAGTCGGTAAGAGCCTGGGATGCACTTACAAGAAACCAGGTAACAATGGAAAGACTTGGAGGAAGCAATCTGGCAGAGGAAAACATCCGATACATCACTCACCCTGTTCCGGAATTTGAACCTTCAATCTACACAGAAATTCCAAGGACAATCGTGAACAATGAGAAAATATCGAACTAAGCTTCTCCTGAAGGAGCTTTTCCGAAAAACAATCCATATCTGTTCCGCTCTGGTTCCTACTCTTCTGGGAATAATTTACATTCCGACTATTCTTCTTCTTGTTCTTGCAGCTGTTCTGTACATCATTTTTGAAACCGCTCGTGTAAGAGGGAAAAAGATTCCCCTTGTTTCAAAAATAACAGAAATCGCTGCCCGTAAACGCGATGAAGATAAATTTGTTCTTGGGCCTGTAACTCTTGTAGTGGGAATTCTTATTGCAGCAATTTTCCTTCCACCGGAAGCTGCCAGGCTTGGCATTTACGCTCTTTCTTTCGGTGACGGAACTGCAAGCCTTTTCGGAAAAATGTTCGGAAGAATACGTATTCCGGGCACAAAAGGAAAAACTGCTGCCGGAAGCCTTGCCTGCTTTACGGCTGTATTCCTTTCTTCCTTTGCCGTAACCGGAAATACTTTCCAAAGCCTTATCCTGGCTTTTACCGCAATGATAATTGAAATTCTTCCTCTTTCAGATTTCGACAACCTGATTATTCCGGTTACTATCGGGATTGTATCTTTAGTCGTATAAGTGGCGGTCGTGAAGTTCTTTCAGATAAAGAATTGAACCTGCAGAGAAAAATACTGTACTTAAAATAAATTTGAAAAGATTTGTGGAATTAATGTTCAGCACAAAGCCTGCAATAATCAGAACAAGTCCGAAGAATGTTTTCTGATTGTTTCCGTCTCTCAGATTGTAAATAAACAGAGTAATTGCTGCCAGAGTATCAATAAATACTTCGATTGTAACAACAATTTTATCAAAACCTGCATGTACGCGGAAATTCGGTTCAATTACTGAAGTGTTCATAGGAAGAATTGTTGCAATAAATACCGCCAGAATCAGAATCATGCTCATATTTCTTTCTACATTCTGTCTCTGTTCAATTCCGCTCATGATTACACCGGCAAGAATAGAAAAAGGAGCTGCAAGACGGGCAAAGGCCGAAACGTTCCCCAGAAAAACAAGTACCGAAGAAAACGAGTTTTCGAATGCAAAAATCGGAATATAGAATCTTGAACATTCTGCAAGACAGGCAATCAGGAAACAGAAGAAAAATGAGATTTCAGTACACTGTGTTTTTTCAAAGGCGTGGTTCATTCCCCTTGAAATAACAACCACATAAAGGTTCATGAAAAACAATGAGGCAAAAACAACCAGTCTGTTATACCCGAAAAACAGTTTTCTTACGGAGAATCCTTCAAAGAAAGAAGGAAGATCAAGAAGATTGCTTTTCAGTGTTGCAAACACAAAGAATCCGGTATTTACCAGAAGGAAGGCCAGTGAAACGTAAAAAAGAATATTATTGAAGCGGTTTCTTGATCTGATGGTCATAAACTAAAATATAAAGTGAACATAAATAATAGTAAAGACTTCTAAAAACAGGCCGAAAATTAAATGAGTTACTAAGAAGTTTATCTTCTTTTTGGGGGACAACATGAAAAAGATTATTTCAGCCGTTTTTGCTCTTTTTGCTCTGGTTTCGCTCTGTTTTGCAGGCGATGTAGCAACTTTTGTTGAAGAAGGATGGTCTTCTGACGGAAAAATCTACGTTTTTGGACAGTACGGAAAGACAGACAAAAGCTTTCAGGGCTGGGCAGAACTTATTGAAGTAGATATCGCTAAAAATGACTATGTAAACAACGGATATTTTTCCATTAAACCTAGCAGCGTAACAGCAGGAAAATCAGGATATGATGTTTTTGAATCGCTCATGGCAAAAAGCTTCTACAGCACAAAACCGCTGAACCTTAAGGCTACAGCTCCTGACCAGATTCTCTACATCTGCGAAGCTCCGGAAAAGAAAGGTTCTGACACAATTGTTTTCAAGGATTTTCTTGGTTCTGAAATCGACAATCCAAATTCTTTCACTGTAAGAATTATTCCTGAAGTAAACGGAAGCGGAATGAACGCAAAATCTTCTTTCTACATTTCAATTGAAAAACGCAATGCAGAAGGAACACTTATTGCTTCTCAGATTGTTGGAAACCCTGGAATCCAGAGAAAAGGCGTTACAGGTTACAAGATTGAAAAAATCGTATGTGACAAAACAGGAAAGAACATGATCTTTGTTGTTGAAAAAACAATGGAAGACAAAACAGGAATCAATATCCGCTATATGGTTGAAGCCTGTGTTCTGAACTCTGATTTCAACTAGTCTTTTCAAATATCGAAAAAAAAGCAAAGCCGGAAGTTTTCTTCCGGCTTTTTTTGTCACTTTTTGAATTTCCGGGACATATTAAAGGCAGATACTAATTTTCCCGGAGAATACAAAATGACAATCAAACGACAATTCCTGATTATTCTGGAAGCGGCAATTATTTCTTTATTTGTCCTCCTTTCGGTATTTCCTATTTCCTGCAAAGTTTCAACAACAGGACTTGAAATAATCGGGGCCGGCTACAGAGTTCCCGTACTGGAAAACTTTTCCGTAGATTCGGCAGAAAGCATCACCCTTTCCTTTTCAGATGAAGTAACCCTACTGGCAGCTTCAGTAACCCCTTACGAGGACGACTCTTCGTTTTCTTCACCAGACATTGATCTTTCATACAGCCCGGACGGCACAGAAATAACCGCCTCTTTGCATACCCCCACTTCCACAGGAAAACGGTACCGCTTCTATGGTGAAGTGGAAAACAAAAAGGGCTGTTCACTCACATTCTCGCTTCTGTTCACAGGTTACAATGAAAGAATACCGGCGCTGGTACTGACGGAACTGCAGGACGGAACAACTACAAAAGGTGGCGGAGAATTTATAGAATTTTACGCCCTTACAGGCGGAAATCTTGCAGGACTGAAAATTTCGAGTGTAAACGATGGAGAAGATGCCGACTGGACATTCCCGCCTGTAGAGGTGAAAAAAGGAGATTTCATTACTGTTCATTTCAGACCAGGAGCAAAAGACAATCCTGAAGATTGCATTTCGGAAACAAACGGAAACATAAAGGAATCAAAAGCCACAGGAAGTTCTGATACCGCCTGGGACTTCTGGTGCAACAGCACTTCTTCAAGACTTGGTGCAACACAGGATGTTATCTTACTTTCGAACAGCAACTCAGGCCTTCTTTTGCAGGCTCTGGTTTATTCTTCCGAAAAGAAAAGCGAATGGATGAAAGAAAAATTTGCGGAAGCTTCAGAAAAAGCCTTTCTTCAAGGAGTATGGGCACCTTCCGGAACTTTTGAAGATTCCTTCATTTTTAGGACTTCGCCAGTCATAAGAAGAACAAATCTGGACAGAATCATTTCTGATTATGAAAACGGAAAACTGGCCTATCCTTTCCCTTCATCAAAAGAAGATTTTGAACGCATAACCGGAAGCCTTGTAACGCCGGGGTACTAGTTTACTTCAACCATATTCTGTTAAAATAGAATTTATGGCTGAACTTTTAGCACCTGCGGGTAACATTGAATCATTGGACGCAGCACTCGGCGAAGGCGCCGATGCTGTATATCTGGGATTAAAATCTTTTAATGCCAGACTCAGAACTACAAACTTTGCGTGGAATCAGTTTGAAGCTGCGGTAGAATCCGTTCACCGCCAGCACAAGAAAATCTACGTAACAGTTAACACAGTAACAGAAGAAAAAGAAACTGAACGCCTCTACCGTTTTTTATCATACCTGAACGATGTAAGACCAGACGGACTTATCGTACAGGATTTTGGTGTTATAAGAATGTGTCAGGAATTCTTCCCGAATCTGGAACTTCACGCTTCAACACAAATGAATGTTGAAAGCTCAAACGCTACAAAACTTCTTCTTAAGGAAGGTGTAAAACGCGTTGTCCTGGCACGTGAACTTGGACTGGAAGAAATCAAGAAAATCAAAACGGAAACCGGAGCAGACCTTGAAGTGTTTGTTCACGGAGCACTTTGTGTAAGTGAATCCGGGCTCTGCCTTTTCTCAAGCTTCCTTGGCGGAAAATCTGCAAACCGCGGAATGTGTACACAGGCATGCCGCCGTTATTACACAGCAGACGTTTCGGGCGGAGTAAAACAGGGATATTATTTCAGTCCTTGCGACCTGGAACTCATAGACCAGATTCCTGCCCTTGTTGATGCAGGTGTAGACTCCTTCAAAATTGAAGGACGCATGAAAAGTGCTGAATATGTTGGAAGCGTTGTTTCGGCCTACCGTTATGTAATGGATCATTACAAGGAAGACAAAAAAGGAGCTATCGCTGCCGGTCATCGTATGCTTGCCAGCGACTTTGCAAGAAACAAGACAACTTACTGGTACGGCTTCAAAGACCTGGAAGAAGGGGTAAACAATGCAGGAAGCAAAATCCTGAATCCTGATCAGGCCGGCGGAACCGGAATATATCTTGGAAAAATTAAAAAGACTAAACCGGCTCCAAAAGAACTGCGTCAGGCTCTGGTTATGAAACTTGGAGACAACGCAACACCGGAAGATTACAGAATTGCCCTTGCCGTAGTTTCAGGCGGAAGTTATGATCCTGACCCGGGCGATACAGTACGTCTTCATAAGAAAGATGACACGGGCCGCGTAAGCCACAAGATCCGCACAATCGAAGTTTCCGATACAGGTGAACGCTGGATTGATATTCCTTCAGGTTTTTCTGAAGGTGACCCGGTTTATCTTCTTCAGACAAAGACAGGATCAAAGCGTTATGCACATATTCTGCCTCATGACATCGGAAAATACCGCAAACAGCCGGGAGATGAACAGCTCCCTATTCTGGATATAACTCCTGTAGGACAGAAAGAATTCACATACTTCCCGGAAGGCGTATACACAAGCGTTTCTTCAATCCCGGATCTTTTCCAGGTTCAGGGCCTTCACCCGGTAAGAGTTATTCTTGAACTGAACTCAGAAACAAAAGAAGACCTCTTGAAACACAAGACCGTACTTCCTTTCTCCAAAAAGCAGATTTTCATCTCGCTGGATCCGTTCTGCGCTTCTTCCCAGGAAGACGAACTTTCCGCCACACTGGACACTCTGATAACAGACGGTTTCTCAAACTTTGTAGCAAACAATCTGGCTCAGATTGAACTTCTGAAAAGCAGGAAAGTAAACATTGCAGCAGGACCGTATCTTTATACATTCAACCGCTGGGCTGTTTCATTCCTTGAAAACCAGAATATCGGGGCATTCATCATGCCTTACGAAAATTCACGCAAAAACCTTGAAGCCACATTCGATATGAACGTAAGATCAAGAGTTCTGGTTCCGGTTTTTGCCTACCCTGCTCTTTTCAGAATGCGTTTCAAGCTTCCTTCAGATTATGACTTCACTTACTTTGAAGACAAGGAAGGCTCCGTATTCAAGGTAAACTCAACTCCTGACGGGTCTTTTGTAATGCCGGAATCTCCTTTCTCAATCGTAGACAAGATTGAACTTCTGAACAAAGCCGGATTCAAAAAGATTCTTATAGACTTTACAAAAACACGCGTTACAAGAAGTCAGATAAAAGCAATCATGACTTCAATGACTAAAGGTCAGCCGCTCCCGGATGTTTCCAGATTCAACTGGAAAGACGGATTCTACGTTGCCCGTGATAAACCTGAAATCACCCCAACCCCGGCCAAACCTAAGTCACCGAAAAGAAAACGCTAGAAGCAGACAGCTTCCTTTTCTTCTTCAGAATAGGCAGCCTGTTCTGCAAGTTTCATAGCCTCTGTAACGGAAGATTCTGCTGCAGAGGCTTTTTCATTTTCTGCATTTTCCTGATTTTTTTCGGAAGAAGGAACCGGCTTGTATTCAATATGTTCAGCCACTACACTCATGCGGCTTTCCCATTTGTCTTCCTTATTCTTCCAGCGGTCCTGTTTAAGTCTTCCAACAACACGGATTGCGCGGCCTTTAACAGCTTTACCGGAAGCATATTCAGCCATTCCGTTGAATGCTTCAATATCTACATAGCTTACTTCTTCTTTTCCTTCTCCGTTCTTGTCTCTGAAAAAACGATGTACTGCAATTGGAATGGAACAGGTTTTGAATCCTGGAACAGGTTCACGGAGTTCCGGCTGCTTTACGACATTACCTTCAATAATAATCTGATTTAACTGATTCATAATTACCTCACTTATCTTTTTGTGATTCCCGGCCGGGGACACTATATATATGTCCCGGAAAGAAAAAAAGCGGAAATATAAATGAGAAAAAAAATGATTTTTTTTTAGAAAATTTATACCAGAAGGTCAAGTTCCTGATCGGAAAGCTCAACAGTCTGGCCAAGAGGAAGATCCTTATCGAGTTTCAGGCTCCCCATGGAAATGCGGTTCAGATACACAACCTTATTTCCGCAGGCACTGAACATGCGTTTAACCTGATGATACTTACCTTCGTAAATTGTAAGAAGTGCGGAATCAAGAATTTTTTCCGGATCCTGTCCGGAGTTTCTGCAGTAAAGAATATTTTCTTCGGGAGAACACCATCTGACGGAAGCCGGAAGACAGTCGCAGGCTTCTTCGTTGTCTTCACGTTCAATATGGATGCCATCTGCGAATTTCTTTTCAACGGATTTTTTTTCTTCATCGGAAAAAGCGCGTTCAAGACAGACAAAATAAGTTTTTGAAATGTGTGATTTTGGTGAAATAAGTCTGTGTGTAAGCTCACCGTCAGTTGTAAAAAGAAGAAGCCCTTCTGTATCCATATCCAGACGACCCACAAGATGAAGATGATCTTCGAGATACGGAGTTCGGTAACAGTCATCAAGAAGATCAAAAACCGTACGGTGTTCCCCGTCTTTATTGGAAGAAATTGTTCCCGCAGGTTTATTCATCATAAGGTAAAGTTCGCCTGAAAGATTAATTTCTTCGCCGTCAATTGAGATTACATCTTTGGTATCATCAATCAGAAAACCAGCATCATAGATTCTCGTACCATTTACAAGAACCTCACTGGAACGAAGCATTTTCTTTATGTCTTTACGGGAGCCGAATCCCTCGTGTGCCAAAAGCTTATCTATACGGTCCATACTAACCTTTCCTCTTTTGAAATCGTATCACAGGCAGTTAAAAAAATTAGCCACAAAGAACACACATAGAAACACAAAGATAATTGGAAATATTTTTCTTCTTTGTGTTCTCTGTGATCTCTGTGGCTGCAATCTATTTACGTTCTGCCAGAGGAACGAATTTGCGTTCTTCAGAAATACATTTATAAGCAGGACGATAAATGCGTCCGCCAGCAACAACTTCTTCGATGCGGTGAGCGCTCCATCCTGCAATACGGGAAATTGCGAAAATTGGTGTGTAAAGTTCACGAGGAATTCCAAGCATTGTGTAAACAAAGCCCGAGTAAAGGTCAACGTTTGCACAGATGCGTTTGTTAGAATGGTGAACTTCAGCAATAATCTGAGGAGCAAGGCGTTCGATTGTATCGTACAGATTGAATTCCTTCATCCATTCCTTTCCCTTTTCTTTTGCAAGCTGTTTTGCTTTTGCTTTAAGCAGAACTTCACGAGGGTCACTGATTGTGTAAACTGCGTGTCCCATACCGTAAATAAGTCCTGTGTGGTCAAAGGCTTCTTTCTTGGAAATCTTTCTAAGATAATCTGCAACTTCGTTTTCATCAGCCCAGTTCTTTACATTGGCCTTGATGTCATCCATCATTTCCATAACACGGATGTTTGCACCACCATGACGGCGTCCTTTAAGGGAACCGACAGCAGCTGCGATTGCAGAGTATGTATCTGTATCGGCAGAAGAAACAACGTGAACTGTAAGAGAAGAGTTGTTACCACCACCATGTTCTGCGTGAAGAATCAGAGCCAGGTCCAGAGTTTCGGCTTCAAGCTTAGTGTATTTTGTATCAGGACGGATCAGGCGCAGGAAGTTTTCTGCAGTTGAAAGTGTCGGAACCGGGTTATGGATGAACATACTTGTATCATCGTAGTAGCGGCGCTTTGCCTGATAACCGTAAGCTGCCAGAGTTGAAAAGCGTGCTGTAAGTTCAATACATTGGCGCAGAATATTCTGAACGCTGCGGTCTTCTGCGTTATCATCGTAAGAATAACTTGCAAGAACACCACGGGCAATTTTATTCATGATGTCTTTTGAAGGAGCTTTCATGATCATGTCTTCTGTAAAGTTTGAAGGAAGAACACGGCATTCACCCATGTACTGTGTGAACTCCTGAAGCTGCTTTGCATTCGGAAGCTGTCCAAAGAGAAGAAGATAAACTACCTGTTCAAAACCGAACTGATTGTTCTTTTCTGCATCCTTGATGATATCTTCAACATTGTATCCGCGGTAAACAAGACGTCCCGGAACCGGAATGATTTCGTCACCGTCAGCTTCGTAACCAACTACATCACCAATGTGAGTAAGGCCTACAAGAACACCGGTTCCGTCTGCATAACGGAGACCGCGTTTTACATTATATTTTGAATAAAGTTCAGGTTTAATCGGGTCATTTTTTTCTGTAACTTTTGCAAGTTTATTTAAAACTTTTGTACTTGGTTTTGCTGTGCTGGATTTTGCTGCCATAAATGACCTCCGGATAAGAATAGTATAAGAAGAATCTACTATAGTTTACCAAATAATTGCGTTCCGTTGCAATAAAAGTAAAAAACTTTAGCCGGACTTCAGTCCGCATCGGTTCTGTTTTCTACGATTTTTTTTCTTTTTTTTTACTGTTATTTATGGAAAAGTGTCTGTAAAATTAATACATGACTTTTAGAATTTCACCGGCAGTTTCAGATCATGCCGTTCTTCAGAGAAATAAAACAATCAGAATATCAGGAACATGCGACTCTGAATGTTCCGTA
>JAZLIM010000145.1:0-2864 GCA_045617385.1 Treponema sp. | reverse complement strand
ATCTACATACACATTTACAGCATTTATTTTGTTGCAGCCGATTGCCCATTCTAAAACATTAAAAGTATGGTCTGCATTCTCAACATACACAAGATTGTTTTTTCTTTTTAGATATTTTGTAATCTTTTTTGTTTTTTCTTTTTTGACTGCTTTTGCAAGCTTATATGCTTCTGTATTTTTAAAAACATCAGGATTTTCGTAAAACTGAAATTTGTCTTTTTTAGAACTGTTTATTTCCTGCACTTTATCAAGTGCTTTATACATAAAATCAATTGAGTGGTCTACTAATGAATCCTGCTGATAATTATTGTATGTTAAACAGGAAACAAAAATTGATGGAATAAAAATAAATGCAAATAAGTATTTAATCTTTTTCATAAAGTTAAAATAACATTCTAATATTATTGTGTCAAAGCAAACTTATTGAATAATTCAGTCGACTTATTTAGTTAAACGTTTTATAATAATTTGTATGAAAAACGACGAATTAATAAAGGCTGGCAAAGCCGTACTGGGTATTGAATTTGGATCAACACGTATTAAAGCTGTGCTGATTAACGAAAAATATGAACCAATTGCTAACGGAAGTTACACTTGGGAAAACACTCTTGATAACGGAATCTGGACTTATCCACTTTCACAGATTCACGAGGGTTTACAGAGCTGTTATGCAGATTTAAAAGCTGATGTAAAGAAAAAGTATGGCGTTACATTAACTTCTTTTGCATGCGGCGGTATAAGTGCAATGATGCACGGTTATCTTGCTTTTGACAAAGATGACAACCTTCTTGTTCCATTCAGAACCTGGCGCAATACAATTACAGGACAGGCTTCTAAGGAACTTTCTGAACTTTTTAATTATCCTATCCCTGAACGCTGGAGCATTTCTCACCTTTATCAGGCAATCCTGAACAAAGAACCTCATGTTTCTTCTATTAAGAATGTTTATACACTGGCAGGATACATCCACTACATGCTTACAGGACAGAAAGTTCTTGGTGTTGGAGACGCTTCCGGAATGTTCCCGATCGACAGAAACACAGGAAACTACAAAGCTGAATACGCTGCCACTTTCAAAGAAATGACTGGTTTTGATGTAAATGAAGTATTCCCAAAAGTACTTCCAGCCGGTGCTCCAGCCGGAAACCTTACAGAAAAAGGTGCTGCATTCCTGGATCCAGACGGAGACCTGATCTCAGGAGTTCCAATGTGTCCTCCTGAAGGAGATGCAGGAACAGGTATGGCTGCAACAAACTCTGTACGCGTAAAGACAGGTAACATTTCTGCCGGAACTTCAATCTTCAGTATGGTTGTTCTTGATAAAGACCTTAAGAAAACTTACCCGGGCCTTATCGACATTGTTACAACTCCTGACGGAATTCCTGTTGCCATGGTTCACTGCAACAACTGTACAGGCGAAAACAACTACTGGATCAACCTGTTTGATGAAGTTGTTCAGACTATGGGCTTCTCTGCATCTAAAGGTGAACTCTTTGACAAGCTTATTGGAAAATCACTTGAAGCAGACAAAGATGTTGGCGGACTTCTTTCCTACAACTATCTTTCGGGAGAAACAATTACAGGTTTCAATTCAGGACGCCCTCTTTTCGTTCGTTCAGAAAACTGTAACTTCACTCTTGCAAACTTCATGCGTTCACTTATGTTCACTGCCCTTGGTGCAAACCGCAAGGGAATGGATATTCTTTTTGATGAAAATGTTTCGATTGATTCTATGTTCGGAGCCGGCGGTTACTTCAAGACAGAAGCAGGCCTTAAATACATGGCAGCTTCTATCCACACACCGGTAAGTGCAATGGAAACAGCCGGCGAAGGCGGTCCATGGGGAATGGCAATTCTCGCTTCCTTCATGGCCGACAGCAAAGGTAAAGTTCTTCCAGACTTCCTGGATTCAGAAGTATTCGGAACATGTAAAAAAACAACAGCAGAAGCTGAACCAGAACTGGTTGAAAGTTTCAACATTTTCTACGAACGCTACCTTAAAGGTCTTGCAGTAGAAAAAGCTGCAGTCGAAAACCTGTAAAAACTGCCTGAAAATGGGACGCAGCGAATTGTGAACAAAGGGCGTCCCGCAACGAAGTGAGGACCTACGCCCTTTGGGCGCAATTCGTGATGCTGGGACCCATTTTCAGAAAGATTTTTCCAGAACTTTATTCGATTACAATGTTCTGGATTGCATCAAAAGATGCGCCCGGTGCCAGTTCTATAAGACCTGCTTTGTTTTCCCAGATGTGGTCTGTATTTTCTGCATCAGGAATTCCATACCACGGTTCAATACATACAAAACGAGGATCGCCTGATGTATTCTGCCAGATCATAACGTATGGGAACCCGTCTGTTCCAATTTTAAGAATTTTTCCGGTTTTTTTATTTTTTAATCCAACCCAGGCACTTCCTGTATTCAAAAAAAGATGTCCGTTTCCAAAACCTGCCGGAGTAAGAGGCACTACCCCGTTCACTTTTTCTCCATAAGGAGCAGTAAGAGGACTGGTTCCTTCTTCGTCTGCCTTAAGGAATCCTTCCGGAGTACAAAGAACTGCTGTAAGAGGTTCTTTCTTTTCAAATACTACTTCATAATCAGAAATGACAGTCCCTGCTTCATCAGTGTTTCTTGGAGCAGTAAAGGCTGCATGGGTTCCTGTTGAAAAGCTGAATGGCTTTGTATCATTGTTTGTTACTGTGATTTTCCAGTCCAGTCCTTTTTCAGTAACTTCGTATGTGGTTTTCAGACTGAACTTGTAAGGATAGCGGTCCAGAGTTTTTTCAGATTCAGTAAGCTCAAAAACGACCTTAGATTCACTCTGTTCGATTACCTTTGTTTCCAGGTCACGGGCAAATCCATGATT
>JAZLIM010000144.1:0-2905 GCA_045617385.1 Treponema sp. | reverse complement strand
TGTAAAAAAAATTAGATTTCTTGTAATTATGTAATCAAGATTATTTTTCGAATGGTGGTCGGAAAAAGAGGAAGCCAACATAGACAAACACAAAGATGCAAACAACATAGGTATTTCTTTTAGAAATATTATTTCTGTTTTTGATGATCCATATTTTTTCGAAATTTATGATGCAAATCATTCTGAAGAAAACCAAGACAGATACAATGGTTTAGGATATGTGGAAAAAGCTGGACTAAGTGTAGTTCAAGTTGTCTATACCGAGACTGGCCGCACCCATATTATTTCTGCACGTCCTGCGACATCGCGGGAAAGGAAAATGTATTATGACAGACTTAGAAAAATTTATAGCGAAATGTGAAGCAAACGCCGTTCCTGACAGTCAGATTAACACAGATGACATTCCTGAACTCACAGAAGAGGATTTTTCAAGGGGGCATTTCAAGTACTGGAAGCCTGTAAAAAAATCCATTACCTTCCGCATTGATCTTGATAATCTTTCATGGCTCCAAAGCGAAGGAACAAAAGGCTATCAGACAAAACTCAATGATGTTATCCGCTGGGCACGAGAAAACCAATGCCCTATAATACACTAACCTACAAAACAAAGATCAGTTTAGACCTCATTTTGTCTGTTCCATCTGGTGAGAGTCGCCTTTGTGAGGTTGACTCAAGAGCTGATGAACAGCATCAATCCAAGTTTCTTTATCAACATCAGAAAGATATCGCTTTAAGTTTGGATAAAACTCTATCGTATCCAAATACGGGCTAACCAAAGAATAACCAAAATCTTCTCCAATAGTCTTGTCTTGCATAAAATCCAAGAATTCTGAATATACAGCTGGATCAGCAGAGCCTATGTCATCCCAAAGGTACGGATTCATCTCACTTAAAAAGTGTCCTAAATCTTCGTTTTCTTTGTGGACTTCCCATCGCTCATCCAAAAGCAAAAAAATCAATGAAAATAATTCAAAAGTGTTCATTTCTTGTCTTGTGTCCTAACCCCTAAATTCGTCCAGAACTTAGTTTAGGTTTCCTTCTAAAATCTTACGTTTATATTCAGACGGTGTCAAACCGTTGAATCTCTTCTGAGGGCGGCAGTTGTTGTAATCCAGACGCCAGTTTTCAATAATCTGTTTTGCATCGGCCAGTGTTTCAAAGTAGTATACGTTTAGACATTCATTCCTGAGTGTTCCGTTGAACCGTTCGCAGAAACAGTTGTCGGTCGGTTTACCCGGCCTTGAGTACACAAGCTGAACACCGTGCTGTTCGCTCCATTCATTTACTTCAAAACTTCTGAACTCAGGTCCATTGTCACACTGCAGAAAGCGGGGATACCCGTGTTCCGAGCAGAATGATTCAAGAACTCCAGCCACATCTGCTCCACGAAGACTGTATTCCGGATACAGAATCGGTACCTCATTGGTTACCGGATCTACAACTGTCAGGACTTTCAATGTTCTCCTGTTTGCAACACGGTCGATGACGAAATCCATGGCCAGCCACTGACCCGGTTTTTCACTCAGCAGGTGCTCTTCACGTTTCTGAACGATGAATTTCCGCTTCTGCTTTCTGTTTCTCAGCTGGAGTCGGTGTTCCCTGTACAGGCGTTCTATACGCTTGTGATTTATTACCAGCCCTGTCTGTCGGATTTTCTGGTAAATCATGCTGCAGCCGTACCGGGGATATTTTGCTGTTATTGCCTTGATGAGTCCCAGGATTCGGTCATCATCGTTCGGCTTGTTTTTATATCTTGCAGTCGTTCTTGCTACCGCGAGTACCCTGCAGGCTTTTCTTTCTGAAAGCCCGAAATGATTCTGTACATGCTCAATGGCCGTACGCTTCACTTCGGGCTGCAGAAGTTTTTTATTACGTCCTTCTGAACCATACTCTCAAGTGACAGTTCAGCAACCAGGCGTTTCAGCTTTGCATTTTCATCTTCCAGTTCACGAAGTCTTGTAACCTCTGAAACCGTCATGTTCCCATATTTACGTTTCCAGATGTAAAAGGTGTTTTCACTGATGCCGTTTTTCCGTGCGATTTCTGCTACTGTCTTTCCCGAATTCTGTTGCTCCTGCAGAATTGCAACAATCTGTTCTTCCGTAAATCTCTTCTTCATTTCTGACCTCTCTTCATTTTCCGTCAGAAACCTAATCTAGTAAATGGTACTCTTTTCGGGGGGTAGGACATTCTTCTTTTGTTAGTATCACTGTTCCTAATCAGGCAGTTAAAGATGATATTCTTGCTGCTGGTAATGTTGCTATTAATGCATCAAACATAACCATTAAATAACTGAAACCCTGATATTGCTCAGCAGAGTTTTGTATTTGCAAGGCTCTGCTATTTTTTAGAAAAACTGAAAACCAGTTCATCACTTCGATTTTTTTCAAAAATAAAGCAGCTCACCTCATTTCAAGACCAATTCAGTAGTTTTGCCTGCAAAACTATAGGGGAAAGTAAAGATTTCTTATAAGAGCCCGCAGATTTTTTGCTAAGCAAAAAATCTGTGCCTTGTGCCGCTCGTGCTGTTATGCTTTTCTCTAACCGCCGCATTATTTGTGCACGGTTTTTTTCAAAATAAAGCAGCACAAATCAATTTCAGACCAATTCAGTAGTTTTGCCTGCAAAACTACTCCGTGTGCACAGATAATTCGGCAGTTTCTCTACCAGTGAGCAGCGCAAGCCTTGACTCAACTTCATGTATCGTGTTAATTTCATTAGACTAGTTTAAATTTCAAAAGGATGGAAAAATATGGCCTTTTTGCCTTTGACAGGTGCTGGCGCTGCCGGTGGTGCAGCCGGTTTAATGTCTATGCTCCCTATTTTGTTGATTTTCGTTATTTTCTACTTCTTGCTCATTCGTCCGCAGAACAAAAAGCAGAAAGAAACAGAAAAAATGATTGCC
>JAZLIM010000143.1:0-33093 GCA_045617385.1 Treponema sp. | reverse complement strand
TGGGACGCAGGCAAAAAAAATGAGAGGGTTCCCCTGGGGTATGTGGAGCAAGTGAGCATAGCGAACTTGCGGAACGGGGCACCACAGGGGGAGGCTCATTTTGTTTTGCCGTCGCTGGGACCCGCTTTTTTTGTAATCGTAGGTGATTTTTCCTAATAATTTTATCACTTTTTCCCATTTGCGGTTATAATAAATGTTGAGAGAGGTTTTTCATTTTGAGGGGAATAATTTGGAAACTGTTGAAGATTTAGGATCATTTACTTTTCCGGCTTTACTTGCAAACACTGTAAAAAAATTCGGCGACCGCCCGGCCTTAGCTTATGCGCTTAAAGATGACGAACCGATTACCTACAATCAGATGGCACAGAATGTGCTTTCCGTTTCCAGACTTCTTTCAGCTCTTGGTCTTAAAGAGGGAGCAAAAATCGCCATATATGGTGTGGGATGTCCTGCCTGGGGAACCGCATATTTTGGAATTGTAAACAGAAAAATGATTTCTGTTCCTTTACTCCCGGACTTTTCATCAGCAGAAGTAAAAAGCATTCTTGACCACTGCCAGTGCGATGCCTTAATCGTTGACGAAACTCTCTATAAAAAGCTTTCTGATATTCAGGAAAATCTTCCCCAAGTTATCATTTCACTTAAGGATTTTTCCGTAATCAAGGCTCCCGAAGAATACCCTTCCCTTGAAGAGATTTCAAAAATTCAGCTTCCTGAAATCGAAATCAAAGATGATGACATTGCATCAATCATTTATACTTCCGGAACAACAGGCCGCAGTAAAGGAGTTGTTCTTACCCACAAGAATCTTGTTTGGACCGCCATTCAGGGACAGTACACTCACCGCATCAACAAACTTGACCGTGTCCTTTCATTCCTGCCAATCAGTCATGTTTATGAATTCACCATCGGTTTTTTGATGCAGATTCTGAACGGAGCATGTATCTATTATCTTGCAAAACCTCCGGTTGTAAGTTCCCTGCTTCCGGCCTTTTCGAAAGTCAAACCAACAATCATTCTTTCCGTTCCTCTCGTAATGGAAAAGATCTACAAAAACAAAGTTCTTCCGACTTTCGAAAAAAACGGATTCGTAAAATTCCTTTACTCAATTCCAATGTTCCGCCGTATTCTGAACAGCATTGCGGGTAAATCTCTGAAAAAAACTTTCGGCGGCCACCTCCAGTTCTTTGGAATCGGGGGAGCTAAGGTTGATCCTAAAGTTGAACGCTTCATGAAGGAAGCAAAATTCCCTTATGCCATCGGATACGGACTTACAGAAACCTCCCCTCTTCTGGCAAGTTCAGGAGTTCGTATTACAAAACCGGGAACTATCGGTGTAATTGTTCCGGGCGTTGATCTTCAGATTGCAAACCCGAACGAAGAAGGTGTTGGCGAAGTTGTAGCAAAAGCTCCTAATGTTATGGTGGGCTACTATAAAGATGATGCATTAACGAAGGCAGCTTTCACAACAGAAGATGATTCCTGCGGACCTGGCTATTTCAAGACGGGAGATCTTGGAATCATTCAGAAGTGGCACGGAGAGCCCCGCCTTTCTCTCAAAGGCCGTTCAAAGAATATGATTCTTTCCGCCAGCGGTGAAAACATTTACCCGGAAGACATTGAATTCATTCTGAACCAGCACCCTGTAGTTTCAGAATCCCTTGTAGTTGAAGATGACAACGGTCTTGTAGCCCTTCTTCAGATTGATGAAGAAAAACTTGAAGAAGAAGCACGTAAACGTGTTTCACTTTCAGATATTTCGCTTTCAAAAATCAAGGAAGGACTTTCAGATCTGAAAGAAGATATTTCTGAAAAAGCGTCACAGAAGAAAGATGACATTTCCGATGCAATAGCATATCAGAAAGAAGTAATCATAAACGAGATCAAATTCTTCGTAAACAAACAGGTAAACAAATCTTCAAAGATTGACCGTATAGAAACAATCAAACAGTTTGAAAAAACGGCCAGCCAGAAGATCAAGCGTTACCTGTATGATTTACGAAGCAAGGTAACAAAACGATAATAATTTACAATTGATAATGGATAATGGACAATTATTCATTATCAATTCTTAATTCTTAATTCATTATTTTCGATCAAAAGTGTAAGGACATCTCCTTCTTTTACGTTTCCGCCAAGAATTACGCGAGCCATATTATTTTCCACATAATTCTGGACGGCGCGTTTTACAGGACGGGCGCCCATTGCAGGTTCATAGCCTTTGTCACAGAGGAAGTCCACAACTTCATCATCATACTGAACGGAAATGCGGCGGTCTTCAAGGCGGCGGCATACACGGTCCAGCTGCTGGCGAACGATTTTTCTGATGTGATCTTTTCCAAGGCGCTGGAACATAACGATTTCATCAATACGGTTCAAAAACTCCGGTCTGAAATGTTTGAAGAGAAGCTCTGAAACTGCAGGTTTCAGATTCTGAACCTGTTCTGCACTTTCTGCTTCCAGAATCAGGTCGCTTCCAAGATTACTTGTCATGATTATGATTGTATTCTTGAAGTCCACAACGCGCCCCTGGCCGTCTGTAAGGCGTCCGTCATCCAGAACCTGAAGAAGCACATTGAAAACATCAGGGTGTGCTTTTTCAACTTCATCAAAAAGAATAACGGAATATGGACGGCGGCGAACGGCTTCAGTAAGCTGGCCGCCTTCATCGTAGCCCACGTATCCCGGAGGTGCCCCGATAAGGCGGGTCACACTGAACTTTTCCATGTACTCACTCATGTCGATGCGGGTCAAAGCCTTTTCGTCATTAAAAAGGAAATCGGCAAGAGTTTTGGCAAGTTCGGTTTTACCAACGCCTGTCGGCCCGATAAACATAAAGCTTCCAAGAGGTCTGTTAGGATCAGAAAGTCCTGAACGGTTTCGGCGAATTGCATCACTTACAACCTGAACCGCTTCATCCTGTCCAACTACCCGATTATGAAGAACATTTTCAAGCTCAAGGTATTTCTGTTTTTCTCCGCTCATCATTTTTGCAACAGGAATACCTGTCCATGAACTTACCACTTTTGCAATGTCTTCTTCGGTTACAGCCTGGCGTAAAAGCTTTTCTGTATTCCCCGCTCCACCTTCAGCAGAAGCTCCACCGTTTGCCTCTGCAGCAAGAGCCGCTTCCAGTTCTTTTTCAAGATTCGGAATAACTGAATATTTGATTTCGGCGGCCTTTGCAAGATTTCCTTCGCGAGTATATTTTTCTTCTTCGAATCTTGCCTGTTCAAGCTGACTTTTTAGGTCGCGTCCTTTATTGATAGAATTCTTTTCGTTCTGCCACTGAAGTTTCATGGCGTCCCGCTGACCTGTAATTTCAGAAAGTTCCTTTTCAAGTTTTGAAAGACGTTCAATACTTGCAGGATCATCTTCTTTTGAAAGGCTCTGCTTTTCAATCTGCAGCTGAAGGATTTTTCTTTCAAGGCGGTCCAGTTCTACAGGCTGACTTTCAATTTCCATTTTAAGACGGCTTGCAGCTTCATCAACCAGGTCAATTGCCTTGTCAGGCATAAAGCGGTTTGTAATGTAACGGTTACTGAGAGTTGCGGCACTTACAAGGGCTTCGTCTTCAATCCTTACTCCGTGATGAATTTCATACTTATCACGAAGACCGCGAAGAATTGCTATGGTGTCTTCAACTGTCGGTTCTGCACAGTAAACCTGCTGGAATCTTCGTTCGAGGGCGGCATCTTTTTCGATGTATTTTCTGTATTCATCAAGCGTTGTGGCCCCGATGGCACGAAGTTCACCGCGTGCTAAAGCAGGTTTCAGAAGATTTGACGCATCCATACTTCCTTCTGAAGCACCTGCTCCGACCAGTGTATGAAGTTCATCTATAAAGAGGATAATTCTTCCGTCAGATTTAGTTACTTCCTGAATAAGTGCCTTTAGGCGTTCTTCAAACTCGCCGCGGAATTTTGCACCTGCAACAAGGCTTCCCAGATCAAGTGAAAGAAGGCGCTTGTCTTTAAGACTTTCAGGAACGTCGCCGCTTGCAATACGGCGTGCAAGGCCTTCAACAATGGCAGTTTTCCCTACTCCAGGTTCCCCGATAATCACCGGGTTATTTTTTGTTCTGCGGCAAAGAACCTGCATGACCCGTCTGATTTCTTCATCACGTCCGATTACAGGATCAATCTTATCCTGACGGGCCAGAGCAGTAAGGTCACGGGTATATTTTTCAAGAGTACGAGATTTACTTTCCGGATCATTTGAATCAACACTCTGGTTTCTGCGAACAGACTTAAGTGCTTTAAGAACGGCGTCATGTGTGATGCCATTTTTACGGAGGAGGTCCCCTGTCTGTCCTGAGCTTTCTGTCATAGCAAGAAGGATGTGTTCTGTGGAAAGATACTGGTCTTTCAGAAAATCCATTTCCTTTTCTGCCTTGGAAATAATTTTCTGAAGTTCCTGACTCATGTAAACATTTGCTGAGCCTGAAACCTTTGGCAGAGATGATAAAAGTGATTTTACATCCGAAAGGAGCATATTCGGATTTACGCCTACATTTTCTACAATTGGAGAAACAAGACCATCTTCCTGCATTAAAAGTGAAGCAAGAACGTGAGCTGCACTGATTTCAGGACAGTCACTCTGCATTGCAAGTGAAGAGGCCTCTTGAAGAGCTTCCTGTGATTTAATAGTAAATTTGCTGTAATCCATATTTTGAAAATACTAAGAAATCAGGCTAACGGCAATAAAAAAGGGACCCGAAGGCCCCTGTCATTTGTTCAGTTTTTTGCCCGGACACTGTCCCTTATTACCAGACTTCCGCTTATAAGGTGACGTCCTTTAATGTAAGGTTTTCCTGTTATCTTGTTTATGATAAGTTCTGCAGCAACCAGAGCAGTATCTTCAGGACGAATAGAAACCGTTGTTAGTGGAACCGGAATATTGTTTCCTGCAAGGAAGTTATCAAAACCAGTTACAGAAACATCTTCTGGAACTTTGATTCCCTTCTTCATAAGAGCCTGAATCAGTTTTGCGGCCGTTTCATCACAGTTACAGATAAATGCGTCAGGAAGATTGTCATACGGAATATCCATCGGAATATCGAAACCATTTTCATCGCGGTCATCAATTATATCTTTAATGCCGGCTTCCATTCCGTTTTCCATAAGGGCTTTTGCAAATCCCATAAAACGGTCCCGGATAGATGTTGTACTTTTGAAGGTTCCTACAAACTTCAGGTTTCTGTGACCCTGAGAAATTACATAACTTGTAAGAAGATATGAACAGTAGAAGTTGTCATCAGAAACACCGTCCACATTCATGCGGCTGGTATAGAAATCCAGAATAATAAAGTTGTCATAATGAGCACTGATAAAGTCCAGATATTCATCACTCACCTGGCCAAGAATAATCAGTCCGTCAACCTTGTTATCCTGAATCATGTGAGGAAGCTGCATAGCCTTTTCATCTTCTGCCGAAAGAAGTTCCATAATAGAATAGAAATTTCTTGAAAGAAGCTCTTGCGAAATATTATTGAAAAGACACCAGTAAAATGATGTGGTAGGTGCAAAGAATTTTGAAGGAATAAGAATTCCGATATTTCCTGTAACCTGGTTTGTTCCTTCACCAGATTTTTTGGAACGATACCCCATTTCATCGGCAAGAGCTTTAATCTGTTTTCTGAGGTCGTCACCAACACCGTCTTTATTTGAAAGAGCTTTCGAAACAGTTACTGTACTGATGCCAAGTTTTTTTGCAATATCTGAAAGTCGAACTTTACCATTTTTTTCCATATCTTAATTATATTCGAAATTAAGTTAATAACAAGATTTTTTAGGTAAATTCTGAATATCTTGAATCAGGCAATAAAAATCAGATGCAAAATGTGATATACTGAAATCATGCTCAAGAAAGGTGATATCTACAAAGATTTTTATGTTATGGACGTCTGTGATGTTACAGACTATAAATGCAAGGGAATTTATGCCCGCCACCGGACCACAGGCCTTGAAGTTTTTCATCTTCTTAACGAAGACCCGGAAAATCTTTTTGCTTTCTGTTTCAGAACTCCGGTTTCAAACTCAAAAGGTGCTCCGCATATTCTGGAACATTCAGTTCTCTGCGGTTCAGAAAAATACCCTCTGAAAGAACCCTTCATTACAGCTTCAAGTAAAAGCGTTACCACTTTCTTTAATGCAATGACCTACCCTGACAAAACCTGTTATCCGGCTGCCAGCCAGATCAAAAAACAGTATTTTTATCTTCTTGACTGTTATGCCGATGCAGTCTTTTTCCCGAAGCTTTCAAAAACTACTTTCATGCAGGAAGCACATCGTTATGAACTTTCGGATGAAGGAAATCTTTCAATCCAGGGTGTTGTTTACAACGAAATGAAAGGTGCTTTTTCAAACTTTTTCCGTACTGTATATCACAGCCAGACAAAAACCATGTTTCAGGGAACAACATACGAATATGAATCTGGTGGAGATCCTCTTGAAATTCCAGAGTTTACTTATGAGGAATTCCTTGATTTTCACAAGAGCTATTATTCTCCAGACAACTGCCTTTTCTACATGTGCGGAAACATTCCAACAGAAGAACAGCTGGATTACATCTCGGAAAACTTTATTGCCAGACTGGAAAATAAATACGGTTTCCATGGCGACCACCCGAATTTCCAGGGGCAGAGTCCTGTTCCTGTAGTTCGCCCGGAAATCCTGAAGCTTACAAAAATTACACCTGATTACACAAGAAACGGCGACTATCACTTCTATGGACCAAAGTCAGGCCCAGATGCCCTTTATACCGGGCTTTGTATGTATTCAGGCGGACCAGACATGGAAAAGGTTTTCCTTCAGGAAGTTCTTCTGGGGTCTGACTCAGCTCCACTTACAAAAGCCCTGAAAGAATCAGGGATTGCAGATGATGTTTACTGCGGCGAAATCACCGAAGAACGCCAGGGTTTTATGAGCATTGGGCTTATCGGAGTAAAACCAGAAAACATCAAGAAAGGCCGAAACCTTATTCTTAAGTCTCTTCAGAACATCTATAAAAAAGGAATTACACAGGATGAAATTGATGCAAGCGTTATGGCCATTGATTTTAACCTGCGCGAAGAGAACCGATATAACGGGCCAAAAGCTCTGGAACTGATGAATAAAGTAATGGACAGCTGGACATACGGATTCCATCCGGTAGAAATGCTCAGCCCGATCCAGGCCTTTTCAAAAGTCAAGGAAGAGCTCAGAACAAATCCTTCGTACTTCAAGTCTCTTATGGAAAAATATTTCATAAATGACCACGGAAAAATCTTCTTCACCGTTGAGCCTTCAGATAAATTCCTTGAAGAACGCAATAAAGCAGAAGCTGAAATGCTTTCAAAAGCTGAGAAGACCATAAACAAAGATACACTAAAAAAAGATCTTGAAGCTCTTCATAAATATCAGGAAACCCCTGATTCTGAAGAAGCTCTCAAATGTCTTAAACGTCTTGAGCTTTCAGAACTTCCTGTAGACTTCAAGCTGACAAAACCGGAAATCAAAACAATAAACGGAATTACATTCCAGAAAGCAGTTCAGCCTACAAACGGAATCATTTATTTTTCTGTTTACTTTCCTATGGACTGCATTAAAGCGGAAGATTTTCTGGATATTCCTCTTTTCGCTGATTCCCTTCTTGATCTTGGCTGGAAAGGCAAAAAATGGGATGAGTGTATTCTTGAAGCAAACAAGATTGCCGGTGACATTTCAACCGACGGCCTTATTGGAACAGCCCGCGACAATTCTTTTGCTGAAGAATTCAAAAAAGAAATGGCAGACAGAAATTTCATCGGACGTGAATGGATTCATTTTACAATGAAGATTCTTGATGACAGACTTGAAGAAGGAATCAGCCTCCTTTCTGACATCATTACTGGAATAAACTTTTCCGACAAAGCCCGAATGAAAACCCTCATTCGCGAATGCATTTCTGAAAGGAAATCATCAATTGTTGGCGGCGGGATGGGGTACTGCGCAAAACGCGCAAAGCTTGATGAAACCCGGGAATCTGTAATACAGGAACTCATTTACGGAATTACCCAGATCAAGCACGGAATTGATTACAAAGAAAAAGATGCCGGAAAACTCCTTAAGAAATTCAGCCTTATGTATGAAACAATGAAGAACTCAGGTGCCCTTCTCCGTATTGTAGCCGACAAAGATTCCATGGCTCATGCAGAAAAACTTCTTCCAGACTTCATCACTAAAACCGGACTGAAGCCGCTTCTCCCGCCAGACCGTCCTTCTCTTGAAGAATTACGGAAACTGATTCTTCAGGAAGATTCTGCACGCATGACCATTATCCCGGCCGATACCCAGGTTGGATATGCAGCCCAGTCTTTTAAAAATTCAGGTTCAGTCACCAGCGAATTTGCTGCCGAAAGCACACTTTGTGAATGGATAAACACCCACCCCTTCTGGGAAAAACTCCGTACTGTCCATGGCTGTTACGGCGCTTCAATTCAATGTGATGCAGCCGACAAAACAGGCACAATGCTTACTTACCGGGATCCGGATCCCGAAGGTTCTTTCCCTCTCTTTGAGGAAGCTATGAAAGAAACTGCGGAACACAAGTTCACAAACGACGAAACTGAATGTTCCATCATTTCCATTTATTCAAGTTTCGCCATGCCTCGCACACCTCAGAACCAGGGTGCTATTATGTGCAACCGCCTTATGTACGCTCAGACACAGGAACAGGTAGACAAAGCAATGGAACTGGTATTGAAAGTAACTCCGGAAGAGCTGAACCAGGCAGCAAAAAGGCTCTATGAAGGTATCAAAGCAGAGCCTAAAGCCATACTGTGTGACAAAAATGCCAAAAAAAGTGGAAATATTTTAGATTTGCCGTTATAATAAGCAAGCGTAATCTACGAGAATGGAGTTTCTTTATGGATAAAAAAACAAAAGAATGCGTAAAAATGCTCAGAGAACTTGTTTCAGATGTACAGGGAGCCCCTTTCCCGGGTGATGAAATCAAATCGGAACTGTATTCAATCTGGTATGAACATGCACAGCGCGCTGCTGTTTCATGCTTTGAATTTCTGGATGAAAATTTCCCGAAAGACCAGAAAGAATTAGATAAGTCTATCGATAAGCTTTTTAAATAATTTTTGAAAAAAAGCTGTCCTGGGACTTGAATAAAAATATAAAATATTATATTATTTTATTCACTTACGGGATGTAGCGCAGCTGGTAGCGCGTCTGGTTTGGGACCAGGATGTCGCAGGTTCAAATCCTGTCATCCCGACATAAGACTTCTGAGAAATCAGAAGTCTTTTTTTTTAACAAGAATGCTTCTAGAATTTTAGAATCCAGGATTTGAACGGTTTTCTGCGCGGAAAAAGCGATGAAGGAGCTTTTTCCGAAAAGGCGCCATGGAGGGCGCCGTCAGCAGAAAACAGCGGGCTTGAAGGAGTGACAGGAAGTCACGACTGAAAGCCAAATCCTGTCATCCCGACATAAGACTTCTGAGAAATCAGAAGTCTTTTTTGTTTTACAAAAAAAAGGAGCCTTAATTCAGGCTCCTTTTTCATTATACTTTGATTCTCATTATGGAAGCAGTTCCTTTTATAACTGCCTTTTCTCCAGGAAGCAGATCAATAATCGCTTCATTTTCAAGACTGATTTCATCTTTTCCGTTACTGATTACTGCGCCTTCAGCCGAAATCACATAAAGAAGTTCAACTCCTTCAGGCTTCGGTCTGTCCCCTGCAGTAATTTCGAAACTTCCGTTCACATCAATTTTTTCCATGCGGAAATATCTGCATTCAAAATCTTTTCCGAACGGAGCAACCGGAATCATTTCTTCCGATTTAATTACCTTAAGTCCTTTTTCAATATGAACTTCTCTTCCTCTTCCCCAGTCGTAGAGACGGTAAGTAAGGTCACAGCTCTGCTGGACTTCCATAAGTCTGAGACCTGCCCCGATAGCATGAACCGTTCCCGCTGGAATAAACACAAAGTCACCTTTCTTCACTTCAATAAAAGAAAGGTAATCTTCCAGTTTGTTTTCTGTAATAGCCTTTGCAAGAACTTCAGAAGGATATTCACCATTCATACCGTACACAAGCTTAGCACCTGGTTTTGCATCAAGAACATACCAGCATTCAGTTTTTCCACGGTTTCCTTCACCTTCAAGCTGAACTGCAAAATCATCATCAGGATGTACCTGAATGGAAAGAGTATCATCAGCCTGAATTACTTTTACTAAAAGCGGATAATCTCCGCCACAGTCTTCAAAAAATTCTTTCTGAAGCCCGTTTGGATGTGTTGAAGCAATCCACTGTTCGTATCCCCAGATTTTTTCAGAAAGAATCGGATTTAGTTTTCTCATTATTTTCCCCTTATTTATGTACAGTTAAAGCAGTTTCACATCTGCAAACTTCAAAAGTGTTTTTTCCTGAAGAACGAGCATCTCACATTCGGGTGCCACGCCCTTTTCAATATGCTCTTCATAATGATCCATCCCGTTCAGATGAAGAAGCCCGTGAAGAATAAGTCTTTTCAGCTCTGTATTTTCAGTCACCTCAAAATATGCCGCATTCTTCGGAAGAGTTTCAAGACTGATTACGATATCTCCGCATGCTTTCCATGTTCCTTCTTCATCGGAATATTCTTCTCCGTTTTCAAAAGAAAGTACATCTGTAGGAGAATCAATATCCCTGTACTGTCTGTTCAGTTCCTGAATAAGTGAATCATTGCAGAAAAGAAGGGAAATTTCTTCTCCGTCAAAAGAAAGTTCTTTCATAAGATTCTGCATGTATGGCTCAACATTACCAAGCCATTCAGGCTCCTGCATTCCATCCATTACGCTGATTAATATTCTGTTCATTTTTTATCCTGTCTGTGCCCTGGAAAATATTTTTCATGGGCATTCTTTAACTGACTATTTTCAACATGGGTGTAAACCTGGGTTGTTGCCAGATCTGAATGCCCGAGCAGTTCCTGCACAGAACGGAGATCGGCTCCGCCCTGCAGAAGATGTGTCGCAAAGGAATGCCTGAGTGTATGCACTTTTGCAGAAACCCCGCTTAAAGCTTCCAGTTCCTGAAAACGCTTCCAGATTCCTTTTCTGGAAATTGGCTCTCCCCTGTAGTTCACAAAAACTTCGTCCACAGTTTTCTTACCAACAAGACAAGGCCTTACTTCGTCAAAATACAGCTGAAGTTTATCATACGCTCTTGTTCCAAATGGCACAATACGCTCCTTGTCACCTTTTCCGTGAACAAGGATTATCTGTTCATTCATATGCACGTTAGAAACAAGAAGAGTGGCCGCTTCGCTTATTCGAAGTCCGCAGGAATAGATAAGTTCAAAAAGAGCATCATCCCGCTTTCCAAGAGGTGTCGAAACATCGATTACCGAAAGAAGCTTATCAACCTGATCCTGAGAAAGAACTCTTGGAATGGCTTTTGCAGTCTTTGGCCGGTCCAGTTCCAGAACACGGTTTTGATCCCACAAATTCATGCGCACAAGATATTCTCCAAGGGCCCGGAGCCCTGAAATATCTTTGGCTACAGTTAATTCGTTAGCGCCTTCTGTTTTACGCTTAAGCATATAATAAGTAAGGTTCTGTAAAGTAATATCTTTGAGTTTTATCTGTTCAGCCTGGCACCAGTATAGAAAAAGTTTGGCTGACTCTTTGTAGGTAGCTGCAGTTTCTGAACTGTCGCGCTTAACAAGAATCAAATCTGTATAGAACTGATCAAGAAGACCATCGATTGTCATAAACTGCAACTATTGAAATTAATCGTCTGAAAGGTTGATTGAACGGCCGTAATCACTGTTATTTCTCCAGCATGCAGGCTGGGTAATATCATTATGATTTACATTTCCTGGAGGTGTAAGCTGAGAACCCTTAAACGAAGTATTTACAGATTCAAAGCTTCCAAAAAGATCTCCACCAAGAGTTCTTTTTTCTTCTGTTTCTCCGGAAGGAGCTGTTACAGCAGGTTCTTCAGATTTTGAAGCAAAAGAAGTCATTCCGCCATGAAGAATATCATCAAGATCTCTTGAAGTTACTACATTTTCATCACGGTTTACTTTTGGAGTATCTGCAACTTCTGCAACAGGTTCACTTTTAGCAGCAAAACCAGTAGCAATTACTGTAACGCGAACCTTACCTTCCATTTCAGGGTCCATAACCTGTCCCCAGAAGATTTCGTTATTCTTGTTAGCAGAAGCTGTGATTGTCTTAACAATTTCCTGAACTTCAGTCATTCCAAGATCATCACTTCCTGTAATGTTGATGAGGATTTTTGAAGCACCATCCATCTTCAGGTTTTCAAGCATAGGATTTGAAATTGCCATCTGAGCAGCATCAATTCCGCGGTTTTCACCTTCGCCTTCACCAACACCAAGAAGAGTATCCCCCTGATCTTTCATTACAGACTTAACGTCATTGAAGTCAAGGTTAACATCTCCAGGTTTTGTGATGATTTCAGAAATACCCTGAACACCCTGACAAAGGAGTTCATCGGCAATCTGGAATGCCTGACGGAAGTTTACTTTCTTTTCGATTACTTTGAACACCTGTTCGTTAGGAATTACGATAAGTGAGTCTACTGATTCGCGGAGTTTCTTAAGGCCTTCTTCAGCATTGCGCATACGGCCTGAGCCTTCAAATTCAAAAGGAGTTGTTACAACGGCAATAGTAAGGGCACCTGCTTTACGTGCGATTTCAGCAACGATCGGTACTGAACCGGTTCCTGTTCCACCACCCATACCGGCAGTAACAATAACCATATCTGCACCGGAAACAATTTCTTCAATTGAAGCTGAGTCTTCGCGGGCTGCGTTTTCACCAACTTCCGGATTTCCTCCGGCACCAAGTCCACCAGTAAGTTTCTGACCGATTGGAAGTTTTGTAGGTGCAGGTGATTTATTCAGAGCCTGAAGGTCAGTATTCAGAACGATGAATTCAACATCCTGAACATTGGCACTGATCATACGTGAAACGGCACTTGAACCACCGCCACCACATCCGATTACTTTAATGATTGTTGGATTAGCCTGGTTACGAACAGGCATATCCTGGTTCTGAACTACAGAAAAATCAAAAGACATTTATTTCCTCCCAAATCTCCGGTTCCCGGCCGGAAACTCCCCTTTTTTATATTTTTAGAAGAATGATTTCATGAACTTTTTGAAAGCACTCTGTTTCTTTTCAACAGGTTCAGAAGAATGACTTCTGCGTTTACCCTTTCTATTGTTTGTAGAAGAAGCTTTTTTGTTTGCTACTACAAGACCAACGGCTGTTGCAAAATCAGGGCGGCGGTAATCTTCTTCGACCCCGCCAAGATTTTCAGGCATTCCGATTCGTACAGATGAAGTATGGAAAACTGCCTGTGCCAGTTCCACAATACCTTCCATCTGGGCTCCACCACCTGTAAGAATGATGTTTCCCGAAAGCTGTTTTACTGAAGAATTCTGAACAATGGCACTTCTTACCATCTTGAAGATTTCTTCCATTCTTGGCTGGATAATCTGGCAGATCTGCGACTTTGTTGTTGCCTCAGGAGCACGTCCTCCAACCCCAGGAATAATTACTTCGGAATCTACCTGAATGCAGTCAGCCCAACAGCATCCGCTGTCAATCTTGATTTTTTCGGCTGCTGCCACAGGAATTCCTTTTACAATTGCAATGTCGTTTGTAACCAGGTTTCCACCAACCTGTACCGAAGCAGTACAAACAGGAGCTCCCTTAAGAAGAACCAGAATATCTGTTGTTCCAGCCCCAAGATCAATAAGGATTGATCCAAGTTCAAGTTCATCTTCATGAACAACTGCGTACGTAGAAGCCAGTGTTTTGAGCATTACACCGTTACTTCCGTAACCGGCACGGTCAATGCAGGACCTTACATTCTGAACTGTACTTACCGAAGCTGTGATGATATGAACGTCAGCTTCAAGACGGTCTCCCATACGGTCAATAGGTGCAGATACACCTGCAGAGATGCCGTCTACTATAAAGTTCTGTGGAATAATATGAAGAAGTTTTCTGTCAGGAGGAAATTTTAGCGATTTAGCGCACTCAATTACTCTGTCGATATCTGAAGAAGTGATTTCACGTGAATTACCGCGGGACTTTGTAATACCTACAACACCGTGGGAATTTGTGCTGCTGATCTGAAGTCCGCCAATTGCAGTATATACTGAACTGACTTCAAGCCCTGCGTTCTGTTCTGCCAGCTCTATAGCTTCTTTGATTGCAGTCTTTGCAGCCTCAATATTAACAATAATTCCATTTCTGAGACCGTCTGATTTTATAACTGAAGTACCTGCAATCTGAACATTTTTGTTTTCATCCACGTCACCAATAGCAACGCGAATACAACTTGTTCCTATATCAAGACCTACTACCATTTCCCTACACCCGGTTTAATAAGCTCTGTAAGATACAGACCCGTATCGTAAATCAACTTCAGAAACATCTGTTTCCAGCTTTTTTACAACATCAAGTACTACCATCATATACTTTAATGCGTCTTCATTCAATGCACGGTCTGTAAGTACTTTTACATGGCTTGTTGAAGGAATAAGTACAAGTTCGTAGTTTCCGTATTCTTTAGGAACAACACAGATTTCAGAAACAGCTGCAAAATAGTTCTGTGGGAGGGACTGAATTGTGCTGATCTGTTCAATAAGTGCCTTATAAGCAGAAGGAATTCTCATTCCGTCTGTGATGTATTCTACAGGAATTCCTGAAACGATTGGCAGTCCGTTCTGAAGATTGTTTCCTTTTGATGAAGCAAAAAGCACACCGTCTTCATCAATCATAACAGGAACAGATTTCCCGTTATCCATAATGAAAGTCATGGCTACAGGAGTGCGTTCTGTAATGTTCAGGAGAATTTTATCAGGGAAGCGTTTGATTACTTCTACATGCTTGATACATGCTTCTGAAGAAAGAACGGATGCTGCTTCGTTAACGTCAAATGAGAACCAGTTGCGGTTACTCATTCTTATAAGTTTCATTCCGATTTCTTCAGCAGTGAGAGTTTTCTGCCCTGAAACTGTTACTCTAGGGCTCTGGAGACTTGGGCGTACGAATTTATAAGCCACAAATTCAGCAATAAGCAGGAAGCAAAGAACAATAAAAGATACAATTACGATTTTGTATCTGCGTTCTGATTTTGCTTCTGTTACGGCTGCATCTGTTTCTGCATCCAAAAAGTAATTTTCACTCTCCAGGAACATTCCTACGTCACTCATTTTTATAAATCTCCAATTGTAACATTTATATATTCGGTACTTTCGTCTTTATTATTTTTCTTTTTTATAAAGTAAAAATCCTCTTCGTCATCATCACATCTTGATGCGTTGAGTACAAACCCACACATTATGAGGGTAACAATAATTGATGAACCGCCCATAGAAAAAAATGGAAGCGGAATTCCTGTTGTAGGAAGAATTCCACAAACAACCGAACAGTTCATAATTGACTGGAATACTATTGAAGCAACACAACCAAAACTTGCGTAGGAAGCAAAACGGTTTCTGCAGGAGAATGCGATTTTTACTCCCCTCCAGGCAAAAAACCCCAGAAGTCCGAAGTAAATGATTACACCGATCAAACCGAATGCTTCTGTCCAGCCGGCAAAAATATAGTCAGCCTGAACTTCAGGAATGCTGTTCATTTTAATAAGGTCACTTCCGATTCCGTTTCCAAGAAGTCCACCGGAAGTAATTGCTCTTTTTGAGGCAAGGCTCTGATAGTTGATTGTTGCAGCTTCTGAATGAGGTCTGATATATCCCATAATGCGGTCCATACGGTATGGTTCCAGGGTAACCAGAAGAACGATTACAGCCAGAAGCAGCGGTGCAAACGGAAAAATCCAGGAAAGCTTAGTACCCGAAACAAAGAACATCAGGATTCCGAGGGCAAGAATAAAAAGTCCTGTAGAAAAGTCTTTCTGACAGAATACGATTGTTACCATTAATCCCAGACCAATTACACACTGAAGCACTGATTTTTCTTCCGGGTTTTCAATTTTTTCGAGCTTGTCGAATCTGTTTGCAAGGAAGAGAATCACCGCAAATTTTCCAAGTTCCGAAGGCTGGAATGTAAAATTCATAGGCATTTTTACCCAGCGTCTGGCTCCGTTCTTTTCTGCAGATATTCCCGGAACAAATGTAAGAAAGCAAAGAATAACGGTAAAGATCACCAGCACCGGAAGCACTTTTCTGATTACATTCATACTGCAAAGTGCAAAGAAAAGGAAACCGATAAACCCTACTGCAGAACAGATAAGCTGTCTTTTTACAAAATAATATGCATCATCAAAACGGCGGATTCCAGAGCTCTGCGAACAGATGAAAAGAGTAAAGATTCCAAGCCCCCAAAGAAGAACAACTGCAATAAGGAATCCCATATCGCTCTTACGGTATTTCTCTAAAGGAGTATCTGCATTAAAGCTGTATGTATTAACATTCTGCATTATTCAGCATCCTCCTTTACAACGATTACTTCCGGAAGAAGATCCCACAGTTTCATGGAATTACTTCCTTTCAGAAGAAGAACAGATCCTTCTTCGATTTTTGAAAGAACATAGGAAGGAAGACCTTCATCTTCCACTGATTTACACCAGTAAAAATCCTTTTCTGCAGTTCCCTTTTCGGCTTCAAAATCTGTTCCTACAAATGCAGCTTCAGCATTTGAACCAGAAACAAGGCTGATTATTTTCTTGTGTGATTCCGAAGCTTTTTCTCCAAGCTCTTTCATATCACCAAGAACGAATACAACAGAACCTTCTGATTTCTGTCCAAGGCAGAGGTCAATAACCTTCTGCATTGAATCAGGGTTTGCATTGTAACAGTCTTTTACTACTGTAATTTTCTTTCCGTTCTTTGATTCAGCCTGGAATACTTCCATTCTTCCGCCAACATTACGGAACGATTCAAGGCCGGCCTTGATTTCCTTTGCTGTAAGACCGAGTTCCTTTGCCAGAGCTACAACACCAAGAGCATTCTGATAGTTATAAAGTCCTGAAACAGGAAGATTTACTGTTACACCGTCAAGAACAAATTCAATTCCTGTAAGGCCGTTTTCCTTTACCAGTCTTGCACCGCTTTCTGATTCCGGAACCTTGATTCCAAAGAAAACTTTTTTCCCTTTTACGTTTTCTGTAACGAAAGAAGCAAAGTCATCATCTGAAGGAACAAAAGCTGCTCCATTTTCAGTAACGTAATCAAAAACCTTGCGTTTTTCGCGGGCAATATTTTCACGGCTTCCAAGTATACCGATGTGTGCAGTCCCGATATTTGTGATCAGAGCATAATCAGCTTTCAGTACTTTTGAAATTTCCCCGATTTCATTTTCACGGTTCATTCCCATTTCAAAGATTCCACATTCATGTTCACTTCTGATCTGGAAAACTGAAAGAGGAAGGCCTGTTTCAGAATTGAAGTTACCTTTTGTGTAAACACAGTTGAACTTCTGTTTCATTACAGAAACAAGCATTTCTTTTGTTGTTGTTTTTCCGCATGAACCTGTCACTGCAAGCTTAAGCAGTTCAGGGAATTTATTTACATATCCTTCTGCAAGATTCTGAAGTCCGTAAAGAGTGTTTTCTACAACTACAAAGAGCACACCTTTTTCTGAAAGCTGCTCATATTCTTTGCGGTTTTCTTCGGCTGCCTTTCTGTTTACAAGAATAACAGAAGCTCCTTTTCCGGCAGCCTGGCTTACGTATTTGTGTCCGTCCTGTACAGTCCCAACAAGAGGAACAAAAAGAGTTTCTTCACGAACATTACGGGAATCTGTTTCAACTGATGTAAAGCAACATTTTGAACATGAACCGAGTACAGTTCCATTTACAGAAGAAAGAACTTCAGAAAGAGTCATTAATGATGTTTCATTTACACTGTTAGTCATTGTTCTTTCCCGTCATATCAACACGCACGATATCTGCACTTTCTGCCTTGTGCATGCCAAGTTCCTCTACTGCGATTTTTTCTATTCTTGTACTGCTTGAAAGAAGGCTGATGTCACTTACAAGCTTTTTATTTTCTTCAATTAATTTTTCCTGTCTTTCTTCCAGAATTGAAAGTTCCTTTGAAAGCTCTGTGTACTTCTTTACCTGGAATGCGTAAAGGAGCAGTACCAGCGGAATGCAGACAGCAATAAGGAGAGAAAGAATTCTTGTCCAGGTTTCTTTTGTACGGTCTTTCATTTTAGTATTCTGAAACTCCTGCCAGTCTGTCTTTTCCCGCATTGCAGATCTTGCGGATTACACGAAGCTTTGCGCTGCGTGAAGGTGAATTTACCTTTACTTCTTCTTCAGTCGGTCCAACAGGTTTTCTTGTAAGAATTTCTGCGCATGCTTTTCCGCCGCAGGAACACACTGCTCTTTCAGGCGGACAGACACAGGCTTTTCCAAGATTCTGGAAATATCTTTTTACGATTCTGTCTTCAAGAGAATGGAATGTAATTACACCCATTTTTCCGCCTTCTTCAAGGCAGTTGAATGCATTATGAAGAGCCATAGGAAGTCTTGAAAGTTCACCATTTACAGCTATACGCAGAGCCTGAAAAGTTCTTGTTGCCGGATGAATATTTCCGTGGCGGTAATTCGCAGGAACACAATTCCAGATAATATCACCAAGAGCTTTTGAAGAAGTAATTCTTCCACTCTGACGGGCTTCAACAATTGCGCGTGCAATTCTGCGGCTGAGTTTTTCTTCACCGTAAAGATAAATCAGGTCAGCAAGTTTTTCTTCCGGAAGATTATTTACCAGATCTTCAGCAGATTCGCCTGCTTCCGGATTGATTCTCATATCCAGTTCTTCATCGTATCTGAAAGAAAAACCTCTTCCTGATAATTCATAATGAAAGACTGAAATTCCAAGATCAAAGAGAATCAGATTTGGTTTTACTTCGCCAGATTCAACATTTTCTGAATAGAAGTCGCTGAAATTACCGTTATAGAAATGAACACGTTCACCGAAAGGAGCAAGACGTTCCTTTGCCCGGGCCTGGATTACCTTATCGGCATCCAGCCCGATTACAGAAAGTGTCGGATATTTTGAAAGGAAATTAAATGTGTGGCCGCCTTCACCAAGAGTTGAATCGACCATGAGGGCACGGGCTTCATACTTTTCTCCCAATGGAGAAAGATAATCGAGACATTCATTCAACAAAACAGGAGTATGTATTGCTTCCACCCTTTTTTTCTTCCCACTTTTAGTTTAGAAACTGATGTTTCTTAAATCTTCTGCAACGTCCTGGAACTGATCTTCAGTTGAATCCAGATACTGCTGGTACTTTTCAGAATCCCACACTTCCATGAACTTATCCATTCCAAGAATCGTGCAGTCTTTTGAAAGTCCGGCATATTCGCGCAGACTCTGCGGGATAGAAAGACGCCCTGCCTTATCAAATTCGACAAGCTGGGCCGGCGCAATAAATCGTCTTACTACATTCATGTTTTCCTTACTGAAAGGAGAAACAGAAGCCATAATCCGTGTTTTCAGTTGATCCCATTCTTCAACAGTAAAAAGCTGGAGACAGTGATCCAGATAACTGCGGGTCACGATGAGTGCAGTCTGATCTAACTCAGTACGCAGCTTGGCAGGAAAAGAGAGTCTTCCCTTATCATCCAATGCGTTGTTGTACTCACCTGTCAGCAGTTTCATTTCCACTTTCTACCACTTTTTACCATTTTTTCCCACTTATCTACATTTTATATGAAATTTGGCTAATGTCAATGACTTTTTTAGCCGATAATAGATTTTTTGGATAAAAAAAAACCGCACCCTTTTCAGAGTGCGGCCCAGATTACATCTGTAATGGAGTAATTATGAAAAAGTTCTATTTAGACTGTTTTGCGTAAATATCGTTTGTAAGTTTTACAATCTTTTCAACGTTCAGGTTCTTACAAGAATTGAGGTATTCATTCCAGTCAGCATCAATATCTTTCTGTCCTGTTACGAACTTAAGTGTCCATGCATTGATATTGTCGATAAGTGGAACAGCCCACAGGTTCAGCTGTTCGCGTTCATCTTCACTTGGTTTTGCTTTTGGATCAACTGTTGCAGCTGTCTTGTATTTTGCATAGCGGGCATACAGATCCTGAACCTCTGGAGTGAAGTTATCTGTTGATTCAGCTGTTGAGTGTCCATAGAAGTAGTTTCCACCAGCAAATCCCCACTTAAGACGGATATCAACATCAGTATCAGAACCACCAATACCCAGTCCTCCACATTTGTATCCTGGAAGAAGTTTCTTGATTTTCATTCCGTTTACATCAGCATACTGCCATGTTTCACCTTCAACACCCCATTTTGTAAGTGTGTAAGCTTCTTTAGAATAGAACATCCAGTCAACAAAGCGCATCATTTTGATGAATTCAGCTTCGCCAAGTTCTTCAAGAGCTTTTGTAGCAATCATAACACCACATTCAAGACGGCTTGTTTCAGCCAGATCTTTATTTGTACCAGCAGGATAAGCTGTTACGTAGATTTTTCCTTCAGGAGTGATTTTTGCAAGGCTTGCAATGTCGTTAGACATTGTTGAACGGTTTGTAGATTTGATTACTGTTTTACCATTGTAGAATTTGTTGTTTGCAACATCATCAGACTGTGTGAAAGTTTCAGGATCAAGGATTCCGTCTTTTACAAAGCTGTTTGCAACTTTTACGAATTTTTTATAATCTTCGCTGATTGAAGAAGAGTAGAATTCTTTTTTGTTCTGATCAAATTTGATACCGCCGTTTGAACCTTCAATAGCCCATCCTGAAAGAACACCATAAGAAGTACCCATAAGCTTAAGGAGGTTACCACCCTGTCCTTTTCCAGATTCACCACACCACAGGTCAGACCAGATGTAGTCTTTTTCTGAACAGAGTCCGTTTGCTACCATGTATTTCTTTACACCAACGAGAACGTCGTGGAGAGTTTCCCAAGTCCAGTCTTTTTCGATTTCACGGATGTTGTATCCTGCAGCTTCAAAAATGTCTTCACGAACCATGATGGTATAGTCCTGAAGAGCAGCCTGATGCATACCTGGAAGGCGGTAGAATTTACCGTCATTCTGGCGGATTGTATCGAGGTCTGGTTCCATTTTGTACTGTTTTACGAATGCGCTGAAGTTTGGCATGTACTGGATGTAGTCAGAAACTGCTACTACACCGCCACCTGCAACATACTGATCTTCTGAGTAGATTTTTGGAATGATGTAAGTAGAAGAACCAGAGTTGATTGCCAGGTTTACTTTCTGGTTGTAGTCACCAGAGTCATAAGAAGTAATATCAAGGTGAACATTTGTCTTATCTTCAATCTTCTTGAAAATACCTTCTGACTTCCATGTATCCTGCATTGCATACCATGATGCATCGCTGAAAGAAATTGAATAAGTAACTGGTTCATCTGAACGGAATGTTACTTCTTCACCAAAAGTGTAACCCTTAGCTTCTCCAGAAGCTGCCTTTTTATCAGCCTTTTTATTTCCGCAGGAAATAAAAAGAGAAGACAAACATGTGATTGCAACTAATGTTGTAATAACTTTTTTCATAGTTTTTTATCCTCCTAAAACTATTTTTCTATTTATTCCTTTACCCCACCAAGCATCATACCCTGCACGTAATACTTCTGAACAAACGGGTACACACAAATGATTGGGAAAGCCATTAAAACCATGGAACATGATTTGATATTTGCAGCAATCTGCATTTTTTCTGCACTTGCTTCTCCAGGATCAGCAGATGTTGATGCTCCTGTAATAATTGTTCTCAAATAATATGCAACAGGCCACATTTCTTTTTTATCAAGATAAAGGAATGAGTTGTACCAGTTGTTCCAGTACCCTACTGCATTGAAAAGAATCATTGTTGCAATAATAGGCATTGAAAGAGGCAGGACAACCCTGAAAAGAAGACCAATAGGATTAAGACCATCCATCTCACCGGCTTCTTCCAGCTCTTTAGGAGTTGCAGCAAAAAAAGAACGCATCAGGATTATGTAATATGTACTGATCAGGCTTGGAGTAATAAACCCTGCTACAGTATTAATCAGATGAAGTCTTCTCATCAGGATGTAATTTGGAATCAATCCACCGCCAAAATACATGGTAAAAATAATAAACGGAAAGAAAAACTTGTTTGCCTTCAGGTGTTTTTTTGAAAGAGGATAAGCAAGACAGCAACCAAGGAATACAGAAAATACAGTTCCAAGAATCGAGTACAATACAGTATTTCCGTAACTATGAATAAACTCCCCTTTCTTCAGCACCGAAACATAGGTAGCAATATTGAAGTCTACAGGAAAGAGTTTTACTTTTCCCATCATGATTGCCTGTTCCGAAGAAAATGACTGGGCCACAAGATACAGAAACGGATACAGAGTTGTAATACAAACCAGAATCATTATGACCGTATTAATCCATTTGAAAACTGTATACCCCATTGATTCTCTAACTTTTACACTGTCTTTATTTTTTGTTTTAACTGCCATTTTACACCCCTACCAGAGTCCGGAACCGGAAACTTTCTTTGAAGTCTGATTTGCAATTGTAAGCAGAATCAGATTCAGAACACTTTCAAAAAGGCCTACAGCTGTTGCATAACTGTAGTTTCCGGATCCTAACCCAAGACGGAATACGAAAGTTGAAATGATATCGGCTTTTTCATAAGTCATAGGATTGTAAAGAAGGAAAACTTTTTCAAAAGCTCCGCCAGAACCGATCAATCCACCAATATCAAGAATCAAAAGTGTAGTAATTGTTGGAAGAATTGAAGGAATCGTTACATGTATTACACGCTGAAAATGATTTGCACCATCCACAGCAGCGGCTTCATACAGAGACGGATTTATATTTGCCATAGCAGCAAGATAAAGAATTGTTCCCCATCCAAGACTCTGCCATACTCCCGATGCAACGAAAATAGTGGTAAACCACTGAGGAAGTGCAATAAAAGAAATGGTATTCCCTGAAAGTGAAGAAATAATTGCATTTACAGGACCATTTGTAGAAAGCAGTTCACGAATCATTCCTGTTACAATTACCATAGAAATAAAGTGCGGAAGATACGAAACAGTCTGAACAAATTTTTTCCAATGGATATTTTTGATTTCATTCAAAAGAAGCGCAAAAATAAGTGTAAGCGGGAATCTGAACAAAAGGTAAAACACATTTAAGGAAAGAGTATTTCTGAATGCACGCCAGAAAGTTTTATCGCCAATAAACTGTTTGAAATATTTTAAACCGCTCCATTCATCACCAAAAATACTGTGCCCTGCACGATAACGGCGGAATGCAATAATATTACCTGCCATTGGGATATAACGGAAAACGATATAGTAAAGAATTGGTATACACATTAATAAATAATACTGCCAGTTCTTTTTTAAATGTTTTTTTAGCTTGTATACTTCCATACTAGTAGACCTCAACTCTAGTATACAACAGTCTCCCAATACGTCAACTTTTAAAATTCAATTATTCAACTAACAAGGTTTTTCCCCTAGATAAGTCATAAATATGCCCTTAATAGATTTGACCCTATCAGTTTTTCCTATTAGTATACTAGTATGACCAATACTGAAAAATTAAAAAACGAATCTAACAGAGACTTTGCTTTCCGTGTAATTAAAGAAAACATTATCAATCTGAATATAAAACCCGGTATTATGATCAGTGAACAGGATATTGCCGAAGAACTTAATATTTCGCGCACCCCTGTTCATGAAGCCCTTCAGGAACTATCGAGAACAAAAATTGTGGAAATTCTTCCACAGAAAGGATGCCGCGTTTCGCTCATCAACATGAGTCTTGTAAATGAAGCCGTTTTTATGCGACTCACTATAGAAACAGCCATAACACAGGAAGTTTGTTCCATCGCTTCGGAAAAAGATATTGAAGCACTTGAAGAAAACGTAATTCTCCAGGACTTCTACAAAAGCACAAACAATTACGACAAAATAATGGATCTTGATAACAGATTCCATGAAAAGATGTACCAGATTACCGACAAAATGCAGTGCCTCTACATGGTACGTCTTATGAACATTCACTTTGACCGTCTCCGTGAGCTTACACTTGAAACCGGCGTTTCAAGCCGCATCTTTGAAGATCACAAAGAAATCCTCGAGGCTATAAAGAACAAAGATCCGGAAGCTGTAAAAGAAGTATTGCACAGACATTTGAACCATCTTTCAGTAGATGAAAAAGAAATCAGAAAGACACACCCTGAATATTTTGATGCTTAATTTCTTTCTATGATCAATACATATAACGAAAGTTCTCTTCATCAGACTTTAAAGACTTTATATGCAGAAGAATTCGAAGGAAAAACGGAAGTTGAACTTCACGGTCATATTTACGACATTCTGGCTGAAGATACGGTTATAGAAATTCAGACGCAGAACCTGGGGAAGTTGCTCCCCAAAACACTTGATTCACTTGAACACGGACTGAAAGTAAAAATTGTCTACCCTCTCGTTACAGAAAGAATAATTGAAACTTACGACCAGGAAGGAAAACTTCTTTCCAGAAGAAAAAGCCCTAAAAAAGAAAGTATCTATAAACTTTTTGAAGAACTGACTGGCATTCACCCCGTGTTACTGAACAAGGCATTTTCACTTGATGTAATTGAAGTCCAGACAATTGAAAAAAGAACTAAATTTCCTGAACCGGTTCAGACACAAAACAAAGCAAGAAGATTCCGAAAAGACTGGATCAAAACAAATAAAGAACTAAAAGAAATAATCAGAACCACAACTTTCTCAACAAAAGAACAGTATCTCGATCTTATTCCTAAAGAAGTGCTTCCTGAATTCTGCACTAAAGATATTGCCCGGGAATTAAAAACAAAAAAAGAACTTCCTGCTTCTGCATCAAAAAAAGCCGGAATAATGGTATGGGTTTTACGGCATATGGAGCTTATTACCGAAACAGAGGTAAAAAACCGAAGTCACTATTACAGAATTTCATAATGTGAATCACGGTAATTTCGACAGGCTCAATCACCGTGATTCACTAAAAAAAAAGGATCTGACTTAAGTCAGATCCTTTTCTCTATAAACGGCTACTGATTACCAGTTGTCGCTCATGTCATCTTCGTCGTGGTTTTCCATATCGTAAAGATCTGTAACAGCACGAAGATCATCAATGTACATGTAGTAAGAACCACGAGCCTGCATTGGGTTACAGTCAACTCTGAATCCGAGGATTCTGAGTCCTGGTTTGTCACCATAGTATGCTGAGCTCTGAACGATTCCGTGTTCTCCATCTGGGGAAGCTGGAACTACAGCAGTAAGTTTTTTCCATCCGCTGAATCCAAGGTTACCCATATAAAGTTCGAAGTTGTGTCCGAAGTAATCCTGTACGAGAACCCACATATCGTGGCTCTGGTTACGACCACATACCCACATAGAAATAATCTTTGTAGTTCCTTCGATTGGAAGTGGACGACCTGAAGTGATTGTGAAAGAGTTTACACCACGTTTGAAGAAGTCAACTCTTACACCGTATACCTGTGTATCTTCAGCAGGATCATCACCTTTAAGTGGATCTTTCATTGCAGGAGCACCTTCGAAAAGACGTCCTGTAATTGTTCCGTAGTCAGGAGAAATGTGAACGTTCCATGAACCTTCACGTTCGAATTTATCAATTGAGATTTCGCGGAGTGACTGCATTGCAGAATCACGTCCTACACTTTCAGGATCTGGTTCTGAGAGACTAGATGTCTGTGCAAAAACAAAACCAGCAGCAAGAAGCAATGTAACTAAGATAGCTAACTTTTTCATTATTTAACCTCGCTGTCATCACTGTCATCAAAAGCTGCATCTCTGAGCTCATATCCGTCATAGATGAATGAAAGTGAATTTGTTGTGTATTTAATCTGATCAAAGTAAATTACGTAATCATCTACGAATTCTTCAGCATCAGTTCTGATTCTGTATCCAACAAAGTGGAGGTTTTCACGTCCTGTACGGAGAGCAGAGTGCTGACACATCCAGCCAGGAATATGAACTACAAGATTTTTCCATCCCTGGAAGTGAAGTGATCCTGCTGGAAGTACATGAACTGTACCGTTTGCATCGCGAACCAGGATTTCAAGGTAGTAGCTGTAATTTGCTCCCCATACCCAGAAGTCCATAGAAGCAACTGTTCCAACAAAAGGAATTTCGTATGGCTTTCCGTCTACTGTAGGGTAAACTTCGAACCAGTTGTCACCCTTGCGGTTGAAAGCTGTTTTTACACCAAATACTTTTGATTCTGAATCATCGTCACGGCGAAGCTGTTTCAGTGAATTTGGAATTCCATTGAAGTATCCTGTCTTTGGATAACCTTCTGCCATGAAGCGGCTTGAATTAACAGCCCAATCCCAGCTAAGGCTTTTTCCGTGATACAGATAATTCTGGTTTCCGGCATTATCAAAATTGTCCAGAACAAAAGTCTCGATACTCTTTGAGCTAGGCTGAGCAAAAACAGGCAGACCAATCACAAAAAGACATGCAAGACTAATTAAGACTTTAAGTCCCTTTTTCATTGCAAAACTCCTCAAACATCCCATAAAAATGGAATGCCATACCTACTTTATCGGAATAAATGTGTTTTTATATAACCCTTTCAATTATATTTTAGGTAATCTTCTTTGTCAAATCGTTTAGACAGGATGAGAAAAGAAGATTTCCGTAAAAAAAGCCGCTGATTAACAGCGGCCTTTACAGCGCAATGCTATTTTACACAAGCTGCGATGCGTTCAAGAACCTTCTTGCGGTCAAGAGGCTTGATAATGTAGTTCTTTGCTCCAAGAAGAAGTGATTTTTTAACCAGTTCTTCCTTACCAAGGGCAGAAACCATTACAACTTTTGCGTTCTTGTCAAAAGCCATAATCTGTTCAAGAGCAGTGATACCGTCCATGCGTGGCATAGTGATATCCATTGTAACCAGGTCTACATTCGGACAGAGTTCCTTGTATTTATCTACACCCTCTTTTCCGTCAACAGCTGTAGCTACAATTTCATAACCTTCACTTGTCAGAATCTGGCCAAGCTGTTTTGCAACGAACATAGAGTCATCAACAACAAGAACTCTTACTTTAGTTCCGTCGGCTCTAACGCCCTCTGGAGGACGATCATTAATTGTTGGAAAATCCTGTGCTGTTTTCATAATATTTCTCCTATTGATTCCTTACCTGATTAATTAAGTGCGTTCACGGATAGCTACGTTAACTTCGATTTTTCCGCATTCAGAAATAAGAGGAACAATCAAAGCTTCAACATTTTCCGAAGTTCCGCCAAGAGCGGCAATTTCCATCTTCTGACCTGCAAAAAGAGCTGGTGGAGTAAGGTCAAACTTGAATCCCAGTTCATGGAGTTTTGTAACTGCCTGAGCTGTAATAAGATTTGCAAGTTCGCTGATAGTAGCTTTTGCCAGATCATCAAAATCTGTGAGCTGTTCACCATTCATCTTAGATGCAATATTCAGTGCTGTTTCCAAAGTCATGTCAAAAAGAACACGTCCTTCTACGTCACCAGCAAGACCTACAAGTGCAGCAACTCCCATAACAGGCATTGCTGTGGATTTCAAATACAGATCTCCGCGTTTTACTTCGGCACCACCAAGTACTTCCTGAAGTACTCTGAAGGATGTTTCAACGAACGGATTAATATACTCTACTCTCATTTCATACTCCTTATTTTTTATTCCTTAATATACGCAGTCAGCGTACCAACAGTGTTTTCACCAAATCCATAAGATGAAGGCAGCGATTCATTTTCACCTACGATTGCAATTGCATTTCCTTTCATCTTTTCAACAAAATCTGAAATTACAAATTCCTGAGCATCCTTATCAAGCATTGAAAGTACATCACGTGCAAAAATAATGTCTACCATTGGAAGAGCATTTGTATTTTTACAGTCATGGTATTCAAACATGATACTGTCTTTAATTTCCTGGCTGAATGTATATTCACCATCAGCTTTCTTTGTAAGGTACTTACCGTACCATGTAGAAGCCAGATTTCCAGGAACGCTCATAAGTGAAGCATTGGAAACTGTAAGCAGATCAATATCCTGGGCATACAAACGGATCTTTGCATCCGGATAACGGCGCGAAAGAACACATGCCAGAGAATATGACTCACATCCCTTACCACAGCCCGGATTCCATACAATAATCTGTTTTGCATTGTTATCAGGCAGCAGGTTGTAAATTGCTTCAGAGTAAGCTTCCGACCACCAGTCGTTACTGAACTGAGACCAGAATGTTTCAAGGAATTTTTCTGCTTCAGCTTCATTCTGAATCAAAGTCTTTCCAGAGTTACCCCACTCTTCGAATCTGTGGTTTACCCATGAACTGTTGATTTCTGAAACAGTAAATTTCTTGTAATTTGCAAGCCCTTCTTCTACAAAGTGAAGATCCACATTCTTTTTTGGAGCTTCTGCCTTTGCCGGAGCAGCAGGAGCTGCACTAGGAGCAGATGCAGGTTTTGCTGCAGCAACAGATCTTGTCTGTTCAACATGTACTGCAGGTTTCTTGCTCTGAACTTCTTCAGCAGCTGCTTTTGAAGCAAAAATACGTGTGATGTCAAGAAGAACATACAGGCGCTTGTTGGCTTCAACAACGCCGTATATGTACTTGATATTAATATCGCCAAACAATGGATGAGGAGGCTGGATAGAATTCTTTCTAACTCCAACTACCTTGTCGATTTTATCTACAACGACACCAAATGTCTGGTCGCCGATATTCAGAATCAAAAGGTTCTCCAGTTTATTTTCGTCCCTTTCCGGAACGTCAATATTGAAGAACAGACGCAGGTCAAGAATCGGGATGATATCACCACGAAGGTTATATACCCCAAGTACAAAAGGAAGAGTATTCGGAACAAATGTGAACTTCCCTGCCTTTGCAATTTCCTTAACGTGCATGATGTCGATGGCGTAATCTTTTCCTGCAAGGGAGAAGGTTACCATCTTAAAGTCAATTACTGATGCAGACTCGCCGTTTCCTTCCTGAGTCTGTTCACCTAACTGTGCACCAAGCTGTTCAGCAAGCCGGGCATTAACGTTCTTGTAGTTTTCAGTATCTGCCATATTTTCACCCACTTACATTAAGCCCTGATTCTGAGCTGAAAGTTCCTGACGAACTCCAAGTTCCAGAAGCTGGCTGACATCGATGATCAAAGAAACTGAACCGTCTCCAAGGATTGAAGCACCGGCAATTCCCGGTGAGTTAGTGAACTGGTCACGCAGCGGTTTGATAACAACATCTTCTTCACCGATGAGTGCATCAACCATAACACCGATTTTCTTTTCCTGTGATCCTACAATTACTACGTAGCATTCATCAGACTCAACTGTTTCTCTGATACCAAAGAGACGTGAAAGTCTGAGTACACTGATTACTTCATTACGAACTTCAAGTGTTTCGTAGTTATCGATTCTGCTGATTTCATTCTGATGAATACACTGGCTTTCGATAACATTGGCAATCGGAATAGAGTAAACTTCCTTTCCGACACGAACCAGAAGTCCCTGAATGATTGCAAGTGTAAGAGGAAGACGGATAATGAATGATGTACCCTTTCCTTTTGCAGAGTTGATGGACATTGTTCCGTTCAGCTTTGCAATCATTGTTTTTACAACATCAAGGCCTACGCCACGACCTGAAATGTTTGAAATATGGTCTGCTGTAGAGAAGCCAGGTTCCATAATAAGCTGGAATGCATCCTGGTCAGAGATAAGTTTATCCGGATGGATAAGGCCTCTTTCGATAGCCTTCTGACGTACCTTTTCTACATCAATACCTGCACCGTCATCGCTGATTTCGATAACGATCATGTTTCCTTCGTTAGAAGCTTTAAGAAGAACTGTTCCTGTTTCATCTTTTCCGGCAGCTTTGCGGACTTCAGGAAGTTCAATTCCGTGGTCTACAGAGTTGCGTACACAGTGCATTACAGGATCCAGAAGATCTTCTACAACTGATTTATCAAGTTCTGTGTCTTCACCTTCAATAACCAGCTGGATTTTCTTGTTCAGGTCACGCTGGAGATCGCGGACAACACGAGGGAAGCGGCTGAAGATCTGGTTGATTGGAACCATGCGGATCTTCATAACACCTTCCTGAAGTTCAGAAGCGATGCGTCCAAGTGTCTGTGTGTATGTACGGAACTTTCCGGTAGCAGACTTCAGGTCTACTCCGTAAGAATCGAAAATTGATCCGATGTCACCGTATTCTTTGATAATTTCCTTACGGATTTCTGCAACCGGTTCACCATGTTTTGCTTCTTCAAGATAAACTGAAAGCTGGTCAAACAGGCGGCGGACTCTTTCTTTGTAAGCATTTTCAAGTGAAGCAAACACAACATTTTCGTTGGCAAGCTGCATTGAAAGCTGGTTGAAAGAAGCCTTTGTAATAACTGTTTCAGAAACCAGGTTCAACAGGTAATCGATACGGCGTGAATCAACACGGAGGATAGATCCCTGAGATGCCTGACCTGCTGCAGGAGCTGCAGCCTTAGGTTTATCTTCTGAAGCAGCAGCCGGTTTAGGAGCTGCAGCTTTTGCAGATTCCAGATTAGCAACCGGACTTTCTGCAGGTTTAACAGGTTCCGGAGCAGGAGCGGCAGGTTTTGGTGCCGGGGCAGCTGCTTTCGGTGCAGGTGGAGCAACAGGTGCCGGAGCAACCGGAGCTGCAGCTGCAGGAGCTGAACCACTGAAGTTTTCTTCTGTAATAAGATGTGCATCTGTAATCAGAGTTACATCACTCAGGAAAGAATAATCTTCAAGAGCTTCACCTGTTTCTGAAGAAGACATAAAATAGAAAACATTTTCATAGAACTGGTCTTCGTAAAGGGCATCAAAATCAGGAATAGTCTTGAGCACGTTACCTGCATTCTTAAGAGCTGCAAAAACCTGGATTCCGCCAACTGAGTTCATTGGATTGCTTTCATCAAACTTAACAGCAATACACCAGAGTTTCTGTCCGCCTTCTACAGCTTCCATCATCTCGCGGAACTCTGATTCTTCCAGTGCCGGAATAGGGATTCCTCCCTGAGAAGGAGCAGGTGCTGCTGCCTTCTGTTCCATTTTTGGAGCAAATCCGGCAGGAGCCTTAGCCTTAGGCTTTTCTGCAGCCCCACCATGTGCCGGAATATAAGAATGAAGTTTCTCAAGAACTTCTGAAGTATCTTCATCGTAAACACTGCCATTTTTACGTGCTTCAAGCATTGCCTTGATAACGTCAATGGAAGTGAGAAGAAGATCAACTACGCTTTCATCTACTGAAAGGCGGTCTGAACGAATTTCATCAAGAACGTCTTCGACTGAATGGGTGAATGTGGAAAGTTCCATCATTTCAACTGTGGCAGAGCCACCTTTCAGTGTATGGGCTGCACGGAAAATTTCGTCAATTGCTTCATGATTCGATGGATCATTTTCAATTACGAGAACATTGCTTTCCAGCTGCTCAACCTGCTGTTCGGCTTCTGCAAAAAAGTCTTTGAGAAGTTCTTCATTATTCGGATCAAGATAATCACTCATACCACATATTATATACGGAAAAATAGAGAATTCAAGCAAATTTATTAAAAATATCAAAAATGTCCATTTTTAGAGAAATTCTTCCATTTTTCGCCAAATTCAAGAATATCCGGCATTTTTCCGACAATAAGAATGCGGAAAACTGTCCGCAAAAACCAATACAGGAACTGTTTATGAAAAAAATCAGAACTTTAATTCTTTGTACCGCCCTTGTGTTTGCACAAAGCATTCTTCCGGCCGCATCTTTTTTCAGCGGTTATGCAGGCGGAAAACTGAACTTCGGTTCGGCTTCTGATTCAGAGGATTATTCTTCATCAATGAAACTTCAGGCATTTTTCCAGGGCCAGTTCAATCTTTCAAGAAACATCTGGGGACATCTGGAATTTTCTCTGGATACTGACAATCTTTTTTCAGAATCTTTATTCCACAAGACAAATGCTCTTTTCCAGCTTGATGAACTTTCGCTTACTTCAAGACAGACTCTGGAAACAATAAGCAATTATTTCAGCATCTATATGGGAAACTATGATTCAATCGGATCTGACATTTTCCTCCGCCGCCAGTTCGGTATTTCACCTGTGGGATCAAACCTTTCGGAAAGCTGGATGGGAACTGCAGGATCTCTGCTCTACCCTCACTTTGGAATGGGGATTGCTGATGTAATAAAATTTCCTGAACCTGTATGCGCGGGAGCTTATCTGTATTTCAACAATGAAGATGCTGACTGCTACGTTTTCAATGCTGATGCCAGAGCCGCCGGTGTTTTCAGATTCTTTACATTCGATGTTGCAGGCGGTATTGGTGTTCCGCTTTCAACAACAAAATACAGCGACGTTTTTGTAACGGTAGATAAAATCTACTGGCATGCCGGAACTACACTTCTTTTTGGAAACAATTACTCTTCGTCTTTCTTTTTACAGGCAGGCGTTTATAACGCAGCTTTCCAGGCAAATGATGAGGGCATGATTTTCGGCTCAAATGATCTTTACCTTCTTATTGAACCAAGAGTGAACGGAAAGAAAATAAAGATGCACCTCACCCTTTACAGTCTTCCACAGAAAGCCGTTGATGAACTGCTTTTCATTCATGACACACTTGGCTTCAACATCAATATCTTTACAGACAATCTGAGTTCAGAAAGCAATTCATTTAATTACGGTCTTCATACTTCCGTTTCCTTTGCCGGAAAATCAATTATGGACATGAGGGATATGGGAGCCTACATGGAAAAGAACACAAATATTTTTGTGACTCCTTACATCACCGCAAATCTTTTTGGCGGTGAACTGAACTCTATGGTTTCTCTGAACCTGATGCCTCTCTTCAGAGGAGAAAACTGGCTCAAGGCAATGGAGATCAACATCGGTTATAAAACCAGTTTCTGATTTATCCAATTCTATATATAGTAACAACCGTTCTATTTCTATATAATAACCCCTGTTAAGATTTAATCTTCAGGGGTTTTTATTATGGCTAAAATACAGATGAAAAACGCCATTGCCGAACTTGACGGCGATGAAATGACTCGCGTTCTTTGGCAGCTTATCAAAGACAAGCTGATTCTTCCTTTCGTTGATCTGAAAACAGAATACTACGACCTTGG
>JAZLIM010000142.1:0-6112 GCA_045617385.1 Treponema sp. | reverse complement strand
TATTTCTCCTATAAATTAGTTGGCGATTTTTTTCAGTTCTGCAATCTGTTCCATTACTCTTTCAGGAGCAGGACCACCGATTGTTTTTCTGATTTTTACACATCCTTCCGGTGTGATTTTTTCAAAGATGTCTTCTTCGATCAGTTCTGATTCTGCGCGCATTTCTTCAAGGCTAAGGTCGTCAAGGCGGCAGTCTTTGTCGATGGCGCGGCGTACACAACGGGCAGAAACTCCGTGGGCTGTGCGGAAAGGCATTCCTTTGCGAACAAGGTAGTCTGCAATGTCTGTTGCATTCAGGTAGCCGCCGTCACAGAGACTTGCCATACGTTCTTTGTTCCATGAAGCGGTTGAAATCATGTATGTGAATACGCGTACACATGAAAGAACTGTATCGATTGAATCAAACAATGGTTCCTTGTCTTCCTGCATATCACGGTCGTAGGCGAGTGGAAGACCTTTCATCATTGTTAAAAGAGCAAACTGATTTCCGTAAACTTTTCCGGTTCTTCCGCGGATCAGTTCTGCAAAATCAGGGTTCTTTTTCTGAGGCATGATTGAAGAACCTGTAGACCATTTTTCTGAAAGTTCGATGAAGCCGAATTCTACAGTGTTCCAGAGAACAACTTCTTCTGAGAAACGTGAAAGGTGCATCTGTATAATAGAAAGACAGTTTGCTGTTTCAAGGAAGAAGTCCTTGTCAGAAACTGTGTCCAGAGAGTTCTGTGTTACGTTTGCAAAGCCAAGAAGATCTGCTTCATACTGGCGGTCAAGTGGAAGTCCGCTTCCGGCAAGGGCACAGGCTCCGATAGGAGAGTAGTCGATGCGCTTGAGACAGTCAGAAAGGCGGTCAATATCGCGGACCAGCATCCATGCCCAGGCGCAAACGTGGTGAGCCAGAGTTACTGGCTGTGCGTGCTGCATATGTGTAAAGCCCGGCATGAGAGTGTTCAGGTTTTCTTCTGCGATTTTTACAAGGGCTGCAATTAATGTTTTGAGGGAAGCCTGAAGTTCCGGAATAATGCGTTTAAGGTAAAGGTGTTCATCAAGACAAACCTGGTCGTTTCGGCTGCGTCCTGTGTGAACTTTTTTTCCGGCTTCTCCGATGCGGTCTGTAAGTGTTGCTTCAACAAAAGAGTGAATATCTTCTGCAGAATAGTCGATGGCAAGAGTTCCTGATTCAAGGTCAGCCTTGATGGATTCAAGCCCTTTTACAATCTGGTCTGCTTCATCGTCAGAAATAAGCTTTACGTGAGCGAGCATTTTTGCGTGTGCAATGCTGCCGTTAATATCGTCCAGAGCCATGCGTTCATCAACATGGATGGAAGTTTCAAAAGCTACTGCTTCGGCATCAGGTCCGTCCTGAAAACGGCCGTGCCACAGAGCTGCGTGATTATCGTTTGTCTGAGTTCCGTGTGCGTTCATAAGGTTTATTTTATTGAAATCATGTGGATTATTAAAGTAGAAAAAAAAAGACCGGCAGGGGAAGTTTTTCTTCCGCCTTGCCGGTCTTATGATAATTCTGTTTACAGGACTAACTGTCCTGCCGGGCAGCCTTATCTTTTGTGTTTGATTGTTGTATCCATGTGTTTGTTTGGATCTGTAGAAGGAACATCCTTGCGGTCAACAACCAGGTTCAGGTCTGTGCTGAGTGTGATTGGTTTTGTGATTGCATAAGAGCGGCTTGTTTCTTCACAGTCAAAGCTGATTGTAAGGCCTTTTGTGCTTGCTTTTACAGTATAGTTTGAAACTTTTCCGTCAAAAGAAATAACAAGATCGTTTCCTTTGTAAAGTTTGATGTCGTTGTTACCAATTTCCCAGTATGCATCCCATTTTGCGTCATACCATTTTCCAAGTGTCCAGTCATCAGGGAAACGGATCTGTGTTGCAGGTTTTGTAAGGTCAAATTCATCTGCTGTTGCAGCGAATACACAAAGTGCGGCAAAAATAGCTACGATCAGTTTTTTCATTAAAAATTCCTCCATAAATGAAAACTTTCTCCATTATATATAGAATATAGTGTGAAATCAATAGAAAAAATGGAGAAAGTGGAGAAAAGAACGGATTTATAATCCTGCGTTTGCAATCTGTTCCGTAATCATAGGAACAAGCTGCTTTTTGCGGGAAACCACATCCTTCAAATAATAGATTTTGTTTTCAAGGCGCTGGAAAGTAAGGGCGCTTTCGAATTTGTCATCGGCATCAATAAGCAGCACGCTTGAAAGACTTGTGATGTCTGTAACAAGAAGGGCAGAAAAAAGTGCCTTGCGGCTTTTTCTTTCCATTTCGAGCTGGGAAAGGTATTCTGCCTTTTTTGAAAGGATTTCGTTTGTGTTTCCAACTTCAATCTGGCTGATTGTGTAGACCAGCTTGCCTTCGGCATATTCTTTCATGTCCTGGCGGACTACACTTTCAGGAGTTCTTCCGGAAATACGGCTTCCGGCTTCCAGAATCTCTTTTCCAAGTTCCTGATAGTCCAGGTTTGTAATGTTTGAAAGGTATTCCGCAACTTCACGGTCGGTTTCTGTAGTTGTTGTTGACTGCAGAATCAGTGTGTCGCTTAAGATTCCGCAAAGAAGAAGACTTGCTATGTCCTTTGGAATGGAAATCTTGTTTTCCTGGTACAGAAGCGTAAGGATTGTGGAAGTTGACCCGATAGGTTTATTGATGAAGGTAATCGGATATTTTGTAGGCATGTTTCCAAGTCTGTGATGGTCAATGATTTCATTGATGCGGATATTTTCGATTCCGTCACAGGCCTGTGTGATTTCGTTATGGTCTACAAGAATTGCATCAACTTTCGGTTCCATATTGATATCATGTTCGGAAATAAGGCCTACCAGCATTCCGTCGTCATCTATTACGGGGAGACAGTGACATGGAGAAGCTTTGAGAGCGGGTCTGATCTTTGTAATTGTGTCGTTTTTGTGAACAGCAGGAATTGATTTATCGCTCATTACGGAAACCGGAGTAGAGTAGGCGATCATCATGGAAGTGGCAGCGACAGGATAAGGGCTTATAAGTACCGAAACACCGTTTTCTTCAGCTTTCTGGCGGAGATCCTTTCCAATAACGTAATTTGAGGAAAGAATCAGAAGCTTGATTTTTGCATTGATGCAGAGTTCATGGATGCTTTCGCGGTCAGAAGCGATGACAACGATATTTTCGCTTTCATGTTCCTTGATTTTCTTTGCAAAACTTTCAGCATGGGCAGCTCCGACCAGGATTGAAGCCTTGAAGATTTCGTCTTCATTGTGGACAACAATAGGCTGGGCATTCAGAGTCTTTGCAATTCCCCCGATTGAAGTTGTGATAGGGGAACGTTTTACCGGATTCAGCACTGAAAGCAGGTTTTTTGTAAAGTGCGTATAGTGGAGGATTGAATGATAGCGGCCTTCGGCATCAGTTACCGGAATAACGCGAACTCTTTCGAAATCTTCCATTTTACCGATGGCACTCCAGACTGAAGCATTTTCTTTTACTGAATAGTCCAGGTCCGGCATGAAATGTTCAACTTTTGGCATCAGGTTAGGAACATATTCGGGGCGCGGAACGTCGAATTTCTTGAAAATATAGTCTGTCTGCGGATTCAGATGGCCGGCACGTGCGGCAATATGATTCTTGAATCCCAGAAGTTCCTTGAGTTTTGCGTAGGCGACTGCACTTACAACACAGTCTGTATCAGGGTTTTTATGTCCAATAATGTAAGTTTTCTTTTCCATATACTTTAATTTAACGATTTTTTATCAAATCGTCAGTAAATTCCCCTACTGGTTTGATTTTAACGGAAGAATCTTCGTTTTATACACTTTGTTGTAGAAAACAAGGCTCAGTACTACCGAAGCAATTTCAGCAATAGGGAAGCAGAACCAGATGTTGTTGATGTTTCCTGTAAGCGAAAGAAGCCATGCTGCAGGAAGAAGTACAAGAACCTGGCGGCTTACAGAAACAATCATGCTGAGCATTGCAGAGTTCAGTGACTGGAAAACAGAACCAAGAACGATGGCAATGGCAGCGCCGCAGAAACTTGATGCAATAATGCGCATTGCCGGAACACCGATAGAAAGCATTTCTTCTGAAGCTTCAAAGAGTGAAAGAAGCTTTGCCGGAAGCAGCATGAAAATAAGCATTCCAACAACCATGATTGTAAAGGCAATGGTAAGTCCCATTTTTACCGAGCGGGTAAGACGTTTGTAGTTCCGGGCTCCGTAGTTGTATGCAATAATCGGAACAATTCCGCTGTTGAGCCCGAAAACAGGCATGAAAACGAAGCTGTTCAGCTTGAAGTAAAGACCGTATACGGCAATTGCGGTAGAGCTGAAGGTTGCAAGAATCATGTTGATAAGGGCTGTAGTGAAAGATGTAATTGACGTAAGAATAATGGAAGGAAATGCGATTTTGTAAATCTGTCCGATGATTTTTCCGCTAGGACGGAAGAATTCTGCCCATTTAAACTGGATTTCTTTGTTGAATTTAACGTTCAGTAAAAGGGCAATAATCATTGCAAGAATCTGGCCTGCAACTGTGGCCCAGGCAGCTCCGGCAATGCCCATGGCAGGGAAAGGTCCGAGGCCGAAAATCAGAACCGGGTCCATAACAATGTTTGTAATGGCACCGGCAAGCTGGCTCCACATTGAAAGCAGAGATTTTCCTGTACTCTGAAGGAGTTTTTCGCACATTACCGAACCGAACATACCGAATCCCACAAAAATAACGATGTTCATGTAGGTAATTCCGTAATCGCGGATTTCCTGAATGTCAATCTGGCTTTTGAAGTACGGTTTGATTGAAACAAGGCCAAGAATTACGAATACTGCGTAGGTTGCCAGGCAGAGAAAAAGCCCGTTCATGGCTGTTTTGTTTACGGCATCCTGGTCTTTCTGGCCAAGTCTCATGGAAAGAAGGGCGTTAACACCCACTGAAGTTCCTACTGCAAAAGAAATCATGAGATTCTGGAGCGGGAAAGCCAGAGAAACGGCTGTAATTGCATTTTCAGAGATTTTAGCAACGAAATAGCTGTCAACAACATTGTACATGGCCTGAATGAACATGGAGAACATCATTGGCAGTGACATGCTCAGAATAAGCTTGAAGATAGGCATTGTGCCCATTTTGTTTTCGCGTAAAGAATTTTCCTGTGTGCTCATAAATGCGTATTATAAAGATATTCAAAACTAGTGAAAATAGAAAAGAAACTGATTTTTGGGTGGATGCTGAATATTAAAAATCTCTTGTTTTGAATGATAATTCGATATAGAATTGAGATATTATGATTACTCCTGAAGAATTAAAAGAAGAATATTTAAAGATTTATCATGAATCAGAAAACCCTATTCTGATTGCATCAGCTCCTGCAAGAATCAACATTATTGGAGAACATATTGATTATAACGGCGGATACGTTTTCCCTGCCGCTATTGACCGCTACCTTTATGTAGCAATCAGAAAGCGCAATGACAACAAAATCTTCTATAAAGATCTGTTCTATCATGATGCTTATGAATTCGATATCAATGATGATTTTGAATACAACAAGGAATATCACTACGGAAACTATCTGAACGGTATTCTTACAGTTATGAAACGCCGCGGATACAAATTTCCATGTGGTTTCGAAATGATGATTGCATCAAATGTTCCTTCTGCAGGCGGTATCTCTTCAAGCTCTGCGCTTGAATGTGGATTTGCCTGGGCTGTTTCTGAACTTTTCGGTTTCAATATTGACCGTAAGGAAATTGCTCTCATGGGACAGCAGAGTGAACATGAATTCATGAACGTAAATTGCGGAATCATGGATCAGTATGTAATTTCTACTGCAAAAGCAAATACAGCAGAACTCCTGGACTGTGCAAAAATCGAACACGAATATGTTCCTCTGAACCTTGGAGATTACAAATTCGTTGTAATGAACACAAAGAAAAAGCGCGAACTGGCAGATACAAAATATAATGAACGCCGTGCAGAATGCGAAAAAGGTCTTGAAATGCTTAAAGCAGCCGGTGTTGATGTTCCAAACCTTTGCAGCCTGACAGTTGAACAGTTTGAAGCAAATAAATCTGCAATTACAGACGAAACAATCCTTAAACGTGTACGCCACGTAGTAACAGAAAACAAA
>JAZLIM010000141.1:0-7125 GCA_045617385.1 Treponema sp. | reverse complement strand
CAGGAAGATACATCATACGGCTAACGTAATTTAAAACTTTTTCGTTTGGAGCCTGTTCTTTGTAGCGTTTGAATTCATATTTATTTTTTAAATTTCCAAAAACAAAGTTTCCAATAAGAGGAGAAAAAATGAATAACACAGCATAATGAACAATCTGAAACATTAAATAAAAAACTACAGAAGTGGCAGCCAGGCCAACAATAGTCCCGATTGACCCACGGCAGATAGCAGTAACTTTTTCTTCTGCTCCATCCATGGCCATAGTGTATCGGTTATAAAAATCGGAATCTTCGTAACAGCGCAATTCAACGTTTCGGGCTTTCTGGTAAAGTTTTTTGTATACGCCACCGAAAAGCCTGTTTGTTTTTGTTGGATAAATGTATTGGTTAACATAAGAATTATAAACGTTATGAATCATGATGAAGGCGCCGCTTATTAAAAGAAATTTGAATACATAAGCGAATCCTAAATCACGAGATAAAGCGTCAACGATAACTTTCATAAAAATGCCATCAATAAAAACCCATTCACTGTATCCTGTCAGGAAATCAAAGAAACAATGAACAAACAGGCTTGGTGTAATCTGCATAACAAGCTTTATTGCAAAGAAGGCATTATCAAATGTTTTAAATAAACTCAATTTCTCTTTACTTTTCATATAGGTTAATTCTAACAGTTGTTAGTTATTAAAGGTATAAAGGAATGCTTTGATTTCAGTCGGAATGACATCTCTTTAATTTTTTACTATAATTACACTACTCAAGGAGTAACTATGATCTTTTCACCAACAGAAATTGAAGAAACATTGAATATGTTCCTGCGCCATAAGCTGGACGTACGCTGTATCACAATGGGTATTTCCCTTCTGGACTGCGCCGACTCAGACGCAAAACGTTCATGCGATAAAATCTACGACAAAATCATGAAAAAGGCCGGAAACCTTGTTAAAACCGGTCAGGATATTGAAAAAGAATTCGGTGTACCTATCATCAACAAACGTATTTCAGTTACACCAATCGCTCTGGTTGCAGGTGCTTCAAATGCAACAAGCTACGTTGAATACGCAAAAACTCTGGACCGCTGTGCCCAGGAACTTGGCGTAAACTTTCTTGGTGGATTCAGCGCCCTGGTTCAGAAAGGTATCACTCCTGCTGACCGCATTCTTATGAACTCTATTCCAGAAGCCCTGGCAGTTACAAACAATGTTTGTTCAAGCGTAAACGTTGGTTCTACAAAATCGGGAATCAACATGGACGCCGTAAAAATCATGGGTGATGTTATCAAGCAGACTGCAGAAGTTTCAAAAGACCGCGATGTAAACGGCTGTGCAAAACTTGTTGTTTTCTGTAACGCTCCTGAAGACAATCCTTTCATGGCTGGTGCTTTCCACGGTCCTGGAGAAGCCGACACTGTAATCAACGTTGGTGTTTCTGGTCCTGGAGTTATCCTTGCCGCAGCCCGCGAATACAAAGGTCGCCCAATCAACGAACTGGCAGACGGTATCAAAAAAATGGCATTCAAAATCACACGTATGGGTCAGCTGGTTGGTTCTGAAGCTGCAAAACGCCTTGGAGTGGACTTCGGTATCCTGGACCTTTCTCTGGCTCCAACTCCTGCCGTTGGCGACTCAGTTGCCCGTATTATCGAAGAAATGGGTATTGAAGGATGTGGTGGTCCTGGAACTACAGCAGCCCTTGCAATGCTTACAGATATGGTTAAAAAAGGCGGTGTTATGGCTTCAACAAACGTTGGTGGCCTTTCAGGCGCTTTCATTCCTGTTTCAGAAGACGAAGGTATGATCAACGCTGTAAACACAGGTTCTATCTGCCTTGAAAAACTGGAAGCAATGACAACAGTTTGTTCAGTTGGTCTTGATATGATCGCAATTCCTGGCGACACTCCTGCAACAACAATTTCGGGAATCATGGCCGACGAATTCGCAATCGGTATGGTAAACTCAAAAACAACAGCCGTTCGTATTATTCCGGCACCTGGCAAAAAAGAAGGTGAATGGGTTGAATTCGGCGGACTTCTTGGCGGAATGCCTTGTATGAAAGTAAGCCAGTTCGGCTGTGCAGATTTCATCAACCGTGGTGGTCGCATCCCTGCACCTATCCACAGTTTCAGAAACTAAATTTTTTTACACAGGTTCAAATTCCGTGTTATAATTTGTTAAATGGCTGAAGAACTCAAAAATCTCCAATCATCAGTTTCCTCTCCCGATTCGGGACTCCTTTTCAGAGTTGATGACCTGAAACAGGAGAACCGTGATCTTAACCGTGCAGTAAGCGACATTGCACGTCTGGTTTCATTTACCCGTGTAGACCTGATGATCACTTACCTGATCAAGAAGCTGAATGATTATTTTATTCCGCAGACACTTCTGTTCTTCGTTCAGCCTCCACGCGGTTCTGAAATACGCCAGTATTACTTTTCAAACCTGAGTAAAACTGAAACTGAACTTTCAAACGAAACATATTACATTTTCCGTTCTTACTTTGACGCTCTGAATATTCCTTCAAACAACGGATTTGCATATCCTTTCGAAAACATCAAAGATGAACTTCCTGGAAAACTTCCCCAGGACTTCCTTGATACAAAACCTAAGTACATCATTCCTCTTATCAGTATTGGTGGTGTTTTCTCAATCATCACCATTTCTGACAAGGTTATGGAACAGCCATATTCTTATTCGGAACTTTCCTACATACACCGAATCTTTTCGGTTCTGGCTGTTACCATGCAGAACGGTCTTCACTACGAAGTTTCCATTACGGAACCAAAGACCGGTCTCTTCACTTACGATTACTTCAAGTCACGCGTAGAGGAATGCATCGCTTCCTGCCGCCGTTACAAACGAACTGCCGGCATGCTTATTCTGGACATCGACTTCTTCAAGAAGTTCAACGATACATACGGTCATCTTTGCGGTGACAAGGTTCTGATAGCTCTTGCAAACACAATCAAAAAAACAGTACGCGAAAATGACTGTGTTGCCCGTTTCGGCGGCGAAGAGTTTTCTATTCTTCTTACGGAATGTACACCGGATGGAATTATGGAAGCAGCGGAACGTATCCGTAAAGAAGTTGAAAAAATCGAGCTTTACGAAAACGACCAGCTTCTGAAGATTACCGTCAGCGTTGGTGGCTGTCTTATTGATGAAAAAAAGGGCCTCAATCCGACCCTCATTTTCAAGAAAGCCGATGATGCCCTTTATTATTCAAAACAGAACGGCCGTAACCGTTCCACAGTCCGCAAAGTTGGACTTCTGGAAACAGCCGAACTGCTTTTAAGTCTGTAATTATTCCTTTTTATTTATCCCATTCTCTTGAACGGTCCACGGCCTTTTTCCAGACGCGGTATTTTTCTTCCCGTTCTTCCTGCTTCATGATCGGGTTAAAGATTCTGTCTATCTGCCATACTGATTTGATTTCTTCCTTTGATTCCCAGAAGCCCGTTGCAAGTCCTGCAAGGAAAGCTGCTCCCGTTACGGTGGTTTCAATATTCGAAGGACGGTAAACCGGAGTATCCAGAATATCAGACTGGAACTGCATCATGATGTTTGAAACAGAAGCACCGCCGTCAACCTTCACGTTTGCAAGCTTAATTCCCGCGTCATCTTTCATACATTCGATTTCGTCCTTTACCTGAAGCGCAATGGCTTCAAGAACTGCACGGCAGATATGAGCTTTGTTTGCTCCACGGGTAAGACCGACAATTGTGCCGCGGGCGTAGGAATCCCAGTAAGGAGCACCGAGCCCTGTAAAAGCCGGAACCAGCATTACGCCGTTTGAATCCGGAACGCTTTCGGCCAGGCAGTCACAGTCTTTTGCAGAACTGATGATTCCAAGTTCATCACGGAGCCATTTGATTGTGGCACCACCCATGAACACCGAACCTTCCAGTGCATATTCAATCTTTCCGTTCAGCCCCAGCGCAATTGTTGTAATCAGTTTGTGTTTTGATTCAATTGCTGTAGCCCCGGTGTTCATCAGAAGGAAACATCCTGTACCGTAAGTTACTTTTGTTTCTCCAGGTTCAAAACAGGCCTGCCCGAAAAGAGCAGCCTGCTGGTCTCCAATCATGGAAGCAATCGGAGCTTCAAAGCCGCACACATCCTTGTCTGTCATTCCGTACACGAACGAAGAATCCTTTACTTCAGGCAGAATGCATTCAGGAATTCCAAGAAGATCCAGAAGTTCCTTATCCCATTCCAGAGTGTGGATATTGAAAAGCATTGTACGGCTTGCATTTGTGTAGTCAGTTACATGACATTTTCCCGCTGTCAGTTTCCAGGTAAGCCATGTGTCGATAGTCCCTGCCAGGATTTCACCTTTTTCTGCACGCTCGCGGACTCCGGCAACATTGTCCAGAATCCATTTGATTTTGGTGCCCGAAAAATATGCATCAGGAATAAGGCCCGTTTTACTCTGAATAAGGTCTGATTTTCCGTCGGCAATCAGACGGTCTGCCAGATCTGCAGTACGGCGGCACTGCCACACAATTGCGTTATAAACCGGTTTTCCGGTGTTTTTGTCCCACAAAACCACGGTTTCACGCTGATTTGTAATACCAACAGCCTGAATCTGATCAGGCTTAAGCTTTGCGGAAAGTACGGCTTCTTTCATTACGGCAAGCTGGCAGAGCCACAGTTCTTCAGGATCGTGCTCAACCCAGCCCGGCTTTGGAAAATACTGAGTAAATTCCATCTGTGCTGTTTTTGTTTTGTTCACGTTTTTGTCAAAAATTACTGCACGGGAAGAAGTAGTCCCCTGATCCAAAGCTACGATAAATTTGTCCATAATTTCCTATATTCCGTTTTTCAAATGTTATGCATTTTTAAAAAGAGTCAGCAGGTCTTCTTCACACAGCGGACGCTTGTAAAGGAAGCCCTGAATGTAGTCTGCTCCGCCCTTACGTACCAGATTATCCTGGTCCTTGTTTTCAACCCCTTCACACAGAATATTCATTCCGCTGGTTTTGAATGCATCGAAAAGACTGTAAATCAGACGGCACGATTCCTGGCTCTTTTCAACTGAAAGAACCAGAGAACGGTCAAACTTGATTGTGCTGAATGGAAGTTCAACAACGTTTGCCAGGTTGGAATAACCGGTGCCGAAGTCATCCAGATAGAACTGGATTCCCGCTTCCGAAAGGCGAAGCATTCTTTCCTTGATGGATTCGAAATCGTCAATGAAGATGCTTTCCGTAATTTCCATAATGATGCTGTGAGGATCGATTCCGTATTTCCTTATAACCGAAAGAACGTTCTCCACGATGTTTGGATTAGTCAGCTGGTTTACGCTGAAGTTTACCGAAACCGCGTTTATAGTTTCCTTGTTTTCGCTGATGAACTTGCAGATCTTTTCAAAGGCAACATTACCGAGTCTTTCAATAAGTCCTTTGCTTTCGGCAACCGCAATGAATTCATCAGGTCTGATTGTTCCGATTTCTGTATCAAGAAGACGGGAAAGAGCTTCCGCATATTTGAACTTTTCTTCGCCAACAGAATAAATCGGCTGATAGTAAACCTGGTACATTTTGGAATCAACGTTCAGCTCGCGTTCCAGAATTTCCTTGATTGCGTTATTGCGCTTAACTTTGTCTTCATAAACTTCATCGCAAAGAAGAAATTTCTGCTCGCGTTTTGATTTGTTCTTCTGGACCTGGGAGAACATTTCAACAACCAGTTCCATGGCGTTGTTGTAGTTCTTTGCGTTTCCCGGAACTGTAAGACCGATACTCCGCATTTCAATGTGATAAAGCTTGTTTGCTGCCGGAGCAAAGTTCTGCATTTCCTTTGAAAGGGCCAAAAGCTTTTCCTTGATTGTTTCCATGTTGTTTCCAACAACGGCAAAACGGTCTGTGGAAATTCTGAAAGCTTTTTTAGGGAATGTTTCGGAAAGAATTTTTGCCATTTTGAAGAACAGAAAGTTTGATTCCGAATATCCAACTGTTTCGTAAATTGCGTAATAGTTCTCGATAGAAATTACAGCAAAATTTATTGGTTTTCCTTTCTTTGATTTTTCATCATCAAGCATTCTTGCAAGATGCTTTTCTGTCATAAGACCTGTAGTTACATCGTAATCAAGAATGTCGGACTGGATTGCAAGATAAGCCAAAAGCATAGGTGCCATGGCGGCAGTACCTGCCATTACAAGATGCGGTTTTACAATCTGGATTGCGGTAATGCTCATGGCAAGAATCGGGTAAAGCGAAAAAATAAATGTCATGCGCTTTGAAAGAGTATCCCTGTTATGAATTGCAAAGGCCATAGAAACTGCCACGTAAATTGCAGTTGTAATGTAAGTGGAATGTTTCAGTATTCCTCTTGTGTAACCGAGTTCCGCATCATAACGGAAAAGCCAGCCTGTTTTTATATTCAAAAAAACAATAAGCACATACACAATGTATGGAATATACAGAAATGTTTTCACCTGTTTTTCATGTTTCTTAAGAGAAGTGAATTCATACGTATAAGCCGCAAACATCACAGCCGGACTTGTAAGGAACAGGAAATACAGTGTTGTTACTGTTGTAGCTCCATAAAACCATTCCGGCTTGTAATTTGTAATGAGCGTAATGGAAATAATGTTCAGGAGAGTAGAAACCAGAACAGACAGAATACAGTGCAGATAAATTGTATGGCGTCTCTCTTTTACGGTGAAAGACGTCACAAAATTTATGAGAAGCACAAGAGATAGAATGAAAACTGTTAATTCGCCTAAAAGATTATACATCAGGTTAATTTTAACACTTTTCTTCTATTTGTCGAATTTTCCATTAATTCATTTTTATAACCGCTTTTAAAGGCAGATGGTCGGAAAAACCTTTTCCGTTGTAAAGCGAATACCCTTCCGGGTGACCCGATTCGTTCACCCAGGTCTCTGCCGCCAGGGGCCCGAAGGCCGTAATTTCAGCGTTTCCCGCAGCAAAAATATGGTCTATTCTTTCCCACTGCCCGTTATACCAGTAACTGCCCCTTTCTGTAGTAAACCTGCCGTTCCTGTCAATCCAGGGAGATTTCACCAGAATGCCGGTTTTTCCACCAGACGTACCTTCTCCTGTGGTGCCGCCACCCAGCGGTTCTCCTCCAGGGGCGCCTCCACCTCCAGTGGTGCCGCC
>JAZLIM010000140.1:0-6856 GCA_045617385.1 Treponema sp. | reverse complement strand
GACAAAAGTATTTTCAGTTTCCCTTTCATCTGAAGTCCCATGCTTTTTTACAGCTTTAGATTCCCACAAAATAAAAGGACACTTCTCGGAAAATATGTTTACTCTACTTCCGGGAACGGAAAAAACAATTCTTTTCAAGACAAAAGAATCCGTTACTCTTGAAAAGCTTAAGAAAGTTCTGACGGTAAAGCATCTGGCAGATACATTCTGATAAAAAAAGGTCCCGATAAAAACCGGGACCTTTTTATTTTCAACAGAGAAACTCTATTCTTCAGAGTTTGCGGCATTTTCGAATTTGGTGTATCCCGCAAGGAACATGAGCGGAACTTCACCCGTCATACCGTTACGCTGTTTTGCCACAATAAGCTTTGCATCCTGAACGGCGTTATTTTCATCAAGCGCTTTACGGTCACGGTGCAGGAACATTACAACGTCGGCATCCTGTTCGATTGATCCCGAACCACGGAGCTGAGCCAGGTTCGGTTCCTGACCTTCGGCGTCACGGCTTACCTGACAGAGGGCAACAATAGGAATCTCAAGTTCACGGGCCAGAGCTTTAAGTGATTTTGAGATTTCCGAAACCTGTTCATATACAGGTGCATTTGAATTTTCTGTTGCAACAAGTCCGATATAGTCAATAAAGATAATTTCAACTTTCTGGTTTACGCGCATACGTCTTGCCATGGCACGAAGATCCAGAAGTTTCATGTTAGGAGTATCTACGATATAAAGAGGTGCGTTAAAACAACGGCCTGCTGCATCCTGAAGTTTCTTGAATTCTGCAAGGTTCAGAAATCCGCTTCTGAGCTTTCCTGAAGGAATTCGCGATTCCTGAGAAAGAAGACGCTGCCCGATTGATTCATACGGCATTTCCAGAGAAAAGAAGCCGCATGGAATATGACGTTCTACAGCAATATTCTGCATCATAGACATGGCAAAAGCAGTTTTTCCGATAGAAGGACGGGCACCAATAATAATAAGTTCCGACTTCTGGAAACCGCTTGTCATTGTATCAAGCTTTGCGTAGCCGGAAGGAACACCGGTAAACTGCTTTTTACTCTTGGAACGCTGGTCAATGAGCTCAATGGTACGGCTCATTACTTCCTGCATTCCATAAACACTTGTAGTTTCATTTCTTTCAGCAAGAGCAAAAATTTTCTGTTCTGCTTCATCAAGAAGTGTTGTACTTTCTTTTCCTGCTTCAAAAGCAGAACTTCTCATTTCTGAAGAGATTTTTATAAGATCGCGGCGGGTGGCTCTATCAAGAACCATCTTTGCGTAATATTCAATGTTTGCGCTGGAAGGTACAGTTTCGGTAAGAGATGAAACATAAGCCACCCCTCCTGCCTGTTCAAGCTTTCCAACTTTTGTAAGTTCGTTGATTAATGTAAGTGTATCGCCATGAACATTGTTACGGAAAAGTGTAACCATGGCTTCAAAAACAACCTGATTCTGGAGGGAATAAAAACGTTCAGGACGAAGCAAAGTAATAACATCACTCATGGAACTCCAGTCTAAAAGAAGAGCACCAAGAACGGCCTGTTCTGCTTCAATACTGTGAGGGGGAATCTTATCTTTAAGTTCGCTTTCCATAATAATTAATCCTCCATAGACAAATAAGCCGATTGCCTTATTCAGACAATCGGCCGTATTTCATTTCAAAAATGAAAATTATTCAGCATCAGCGGCTGGAGCTTCGCTAGCCTCTTCCTTTGCAGGTTCAGCTTTCTTTGCTTTAGCATCAGCTTTTTCTTCTGTATCCTGAGCTTTTACAGTAACTTTAACTTCAGCTGTCTGAGCTTCGTAAAGTTTTACTGTTACGTGGTAGTTACCAACAGCTTTGATTGCAACACCAGGAATTTCAACGCGTTTGCGTTCAATTTCGAATCCCTGTTTTGCCAGAGCTTCAGCGATTACTGTATTTGTTACAGAACCGAAGAGTTTTCCGTTTGCTGCAGCTGGCATAACCAGTTCAACGTTAAGTGCTTCGAGTTTTTCTTTGAGAGAAGCAGAATCCTTGCGTTTCTGTTCTTTGCGGGCTTCAATTTCAGCCTTCTTTTCTTCAAAGATTTTTACTGTTACTTCATTGTAAGGAACAGCCAGGTTACGTGGAAGAAGGAAGTTGCGTGCGTATCCGTTAGCAACGTTCTTTACATCGCCTTCTTCACCGAGATGTTTAACATCTTCATTAAGAATTACTTTCATTTTACAAGCTCCTATTATTTTATCGGGGACATATCACCAGGAGTTGGATTACATCCCCGTTTTTTTAATCTGTAATTAGTCTGCTACGAATGGGAGCAGATCAATTGAACGTGCACATTTGATTGCTTTAGCCAGTTCTCTCTGGTGTTTTGCACATGTACCAGTGATGCGGCGTGGAAGAATCTTACCGCGTTCTGTCATGTAGCGGCGGAGATTGTCAGCTTCTTTGTAGTCAATCTTTGTTTTATTTGCACAGAAGCGGCAAACCTTCTTGCGATAGAAAGTCTTTGCTTTGCGGGCGTCGCGATCTTCTTCACGTCCTTCTGATTCACTTGCTGCTTTGTTCATTACAGCTTCCTGTGTTACTTCTACTTTTTCTTCTGTCATTTCGTCAGACATAGTATTCTCCTATTAAAGAATTAGAATGGAATATCTTCCGGGAAATCACTACCTGTGCCACCGAAAGAATCATTTGATGAATAATTACCCGGATAAGAAGGAGCCGGCTGCTGTCTTGGCTGGAAACCTGATGCACCCCCGGCAAATGATGTATTGCCGTTATCTGATTTTCCTCCAAGCAACTGAACGTTGTTGGCAGTAATTGTAACTTTACTGAATTTCTGCCCGTCTTTTTCCCAGCGGTCCTGTTTCAAGTATCCTTCAACTGCAATCTGTTTTCCTTTCTGAAGATAAGGCTTAAGATTTTCTGCAGTTTTTCCCCAGATAGTTACATCAAAATAACTAACTTCGTCGATCCACTGTTCACCGCTTTTTCTGCTTCTGTTGACTGCAATGCTTACGTTTGCACGTGCCTGACCATTGGCTACATAGCTGAAACTTCTTTCATCATCACCAATATCTTTGGTAAGTCTTCCGATAAGCATTACGTGATTGATATCTGTCATCAAAATCTCCTTAGCAAGTGAATGGATTTACGATTTTTTAGTTGTCTTCGAGTCTTACAAACTGAGACTTAAGCAGGTTCTGTGTAATTTTGAACTGCTTTTCAACATCTGAAATTTTGTCAGGATTAATGTTCAGAGTGAAGAGAATGAAACGGCCTCTCTTGTTCTTGGCGATTTCATAGCAAAGATCACGGTCACCGAAGAGTTTTTCTTCAATGATTTCAGCACCGAAGCCTGTGAGTACGTTGCGTACATCTTCAGTACCTTTTTTTGACTTTTCCTCATCGAGTGGGAAAATTGTCATAAGTTCATACTTTCTCATAAGTATTCTCCTATTAAATAAACAGGAGGCGGTATAATATCCGGAATAAAAGCAACGCAGTTAAACCGAATTCCGGAAAAACCTGGGTTTTTCCATACCTCCTTTTGGACAAGGAAGTTCATTAATTGAACTCCAAGGGGTGTTTTATAATACTATAGATTTTTTCCACAAGGGTCAACAATGCTATATGAAAGAAGATTAATAAAAAAGATAAAAACTTGACGGTTAAATAGTTCAATGTTAAAATCATTAAAAGCTCTAAGTGTAGTTTTAGCACTATCTCTTGGAAGGAGACTTTCTTGAATAATATAGACGACTTCGTTGGTATTCCTCTTTTGATTTCAGCAGCTATTGGTCTGCTCTTATTCATTTCTCTTGTAATTGCAAAACTCAGAAACTCAGCAAAGCCGAGTTTTGTTCTTTACCTTGCATCTGGAATTCTGGTTGCAGGTTCTCTCTACACTTACAAAGAACCTCACATCATTTATCTTGTATTCATTCTTATCCTTACTGAATTCATTCTTTTTGTTTATGCATTCATCACTGCTTTGTCTAATCCTAAGAAAAAGGAAGAAAAGCGTGCTAAAAAAGCTGCCCAGGAACAGAGAGGTTACGTTGATGCCAACTCTGTAAGCAAGGAAGTTCTTGCTGCAGAACAAGAAAGACACAACAAAATCATTGCAGTTAACAAAGACCTTATTACAAAGGTTTCAACCTTCTTCTCTTCTGAAAACAGTATGGAAAACTTTCTGGATTACAGCAACAATCTGATTTCAGAAAGAGTTGCAGCCGACGGATGTGTAATCCTTATGGCTGACGATTTTGACAACGTACTTGCAGTAAAATCATTCAAGGGAACATTCCCTCCTCCATATAAACTTCCTGATGACCTGCCGCACAAGCCTCTCCGCGTTGAAACAAACCTCCGCTTTGCACAGTTCCCTCTTCAGGAAAATATTTTCGGTGAAATTGCTACAGCCGGAGAACCGGTTCTTGTTCAGGACTCAATCAAAGATCCTCGTGTTTACCAGAACGGTCCGGAAGAATTCCTTAAATGCGGAAGCTACATTTTCGTTCCTATTAAACAGCAGGAAGGAATTGCAGGTATTATTGCCCTTGCAAGAACTCCTGAAAAGGCAAAATTCACAAAAGAAGACCTGGAAACAGCAGAAATCCTTACAGATGCAGTTTCAAATGCCATGAAGCCGCTGTACAGCTTCCTGAACTACGCAGAACACAAAGACCTTACTCAGGGTGGCGATATTGCTACAGGTATCCAGAAGAGCCTTATTCCTTCAAAACTGCCTGTAATTCCTGGAATCGGAATCGGTTGTTTCACAAATCCTGCAGAAAATGTTTGTGGTGACTTCTATGACGTTGTTGTTTCAAGAAAAGACCGCATTTCATTCATTGTTGCTGATGTTGCCGGAAAAGGACTTACTTCCCTTACAGTTATGCTTATGATCCGCGCTATCCTGCGCCTTATCGTAAATACAAACCAGAGTGCTGCAACAATTCTTAACTGGGCAAACAGAGGAATCTGTAACGAAACAATCAAGATTGACCACTTTGCTTCAGTTGCACTTGTAAACTATAACAGCATTACAAAAGAAGCCCAGATTTCTACATGTGGAAACAATACAGTTCTTTTGTACAAAGCATCTGAAAGAAAAATTGATACAATTTCAATGATGTCTCAGCCTATGGGTGTAGACAAAGAAATTGAATACGGCGAACAGAACCTGAAGCTTGAAAGCGGAGATATCCTTGCCGTATGTACAGACGGCGTAATTGAATCACTCGACGATTTTGGTGTACAATACTCGGCCGACAAACTTAAGAAAGTTATCAGTGCACATGCAAACGACAGTGCAAAAAATATTTCAAACCGCGTAAAAGACGATTTGAAAAAATTCATTGGATCTAGCCAACAGTACGACGATACAAGTTTGCTTGTAATTAAGGTAGAATAAATAAATCTGGTAAGGAGCTTCTATTATGGAACTTAAAATACGCAAAAACGGTGATGTTTACATTATCGATGTAAATGGTGAAATGGACCTTTACAACTCTTACAAGCTCAAAGAGCTGGTAATGAAAATGCTCGAAAAGAACGTAAAAAACTTTGTAATTAATCTTGAACAGGTTGACTATATCGACTCTTCTGGAATCGGTGCTCTGATTTACATCTGTTCAACAATTAAAAAGATGAACCTGAAGCTTGCTATTTCGAATATTCACGGTTCGGTAAAGAAAGTTATTGAACTTACAAAACTCATGGGCTACTTCCCTATCGCTAACAGCGTTGAAGAAGGCCTTCTGATGGTAAAGGAGTAGGATTTAGATGGAACAGGAATTCAAAGAACTTCGCTCTGACGAAAACGATCCTCTTTTCGACAAGACAAATATGCTTAAGAAGGAATTTCCTTCAGACTTCAGACAGATTCGTTATTTCACTCTGCTGATTGTTCAGTCTGCTCCAACAGAAATTAAAGAACTGAATCTTCTTGAACAGCAGATTTCTGAGGTAATCAAGAATGCTGTAAAACACGGAAACCACTGTGACATCAACAAAAAAGTTACAGTATGGTATTCATTCAGCCCGACACATGCTCACATCATAGTACAGGATGAAGGTGAAGGCTTTACAGATCTTGAAAAATGGAATGACTTCAACAGAAAGCGTCTTGATTGTCTCCACAAGAATGACTTCATGGAACTTGCAAACTACGTTTCATTCCGTACAAAAGAATCTGACAGCCAGGATGGTGGTAACGCCCTCTTCGCTGCTCTTGAATACTGGAACGGTGGTTTCGTTTACAACGGAAAGAAAAATGCCGTTGCAATGCTCAAAAAATACCAGACAAAACACCACGCTGTATCAAAAGACGGCGAATAGGATTTGACCTGATAAAAAAAAGACTTCGTGAAAACGAAGTCTTTTTTTTTGCGTTTATCAAATGGTCCCTGAGCTTGTCGAAGGGCCCATTTGCCTTTAGGGTAAGAATTGGAGATGGGGGGAATTGAACCCCCGTCCGAAAAAGTAATCCAGATACGACTACAAGTTTAGTTACGCGAGGTAGTTGTCGGGAGCCGGTACCAGCATAACAAGCGTCGCCTCCGTATTCTGATTAAAACGTCGTCTGGGCCGACCAGAAACAGCCCGAACCAAGTCCCTGTCAGTGACAGAACATTCCGGTGTTAGGAACAGCACCCCGAAAGTTCCGCGCTAAGCAGACTAAGCTGCGAGAGCGAACTGTTCAACAGAAGATTCTTCTTCTTCTCTACGTTTTGCAGTTATTTTTTTTGTCAGTTCAGAGGACCTTCACCCTCACCTGCAGTAAATGCATTCCCAATTCCGTCGAAACCGGGACATCCCCATGGATTATTTAGAATATAACCATAAAATCCGCTATGGTCAATA